>JANXSV010000277.1 GCA_025356505.1 Methylovirgula sp. | reverse complement strand
GGCCAAATCTTGGCCAGACTGGACCACATCGATTACGTCCATCTGACAAAGATGCCGGCGAAGGTTGATGGCTTTGAAAACCCGTTGATGCGCCTGGCAAAGGTGCGGCCAATGGGCGCCGCGACGTTCCCGAAATATCTGGGCACTGCAGAAGCGGTGTCGGCTTTCCGCAGGTCCGGCATCCATGAGGACTATCGCAAAAGGCTGCGCAAGCTTGGGCGCGAGGGTCGCAATCCCAACTGGATTATAGCCAAAACTGCGGAAGAGGCCGCCAGCTTGTTCAGCGCGCTGGTTCGATTGCGCAAAGACCGGTTCGCCAGGCTTAACAGGGTGGATCCGTTACAAGACTTGGCTATCGCGACTTTCTATCTGGCTCTGGCGCAATCGGGATGCGTGGCAGGGACTGTTTGCTTGATTGCCCTGCGCTTCAACGATGAAATCGTCGCGGTGCAATATGGCTTGGTTCAGGCCGACAGGTGCGTGGTGATAATGGTTGGGGCTGAAACAGAAGCTTGGCGCACCGCATCTCCGGGCCTGATAAATTTCGTTAGACTGGCAGATTGGACCATTGACCAAGGTTTGAAGGTTTTTGATCTTGGCGTTGGTGATCTGGCCTATAAGAAACGTCTGGTGACCGACCCCTGCCCTCTTTACGAGATGCACCACGCCATCACAGCCGTGGGGCTGATTTATGTTTTGATCGGCCGCGCCAAGCGCTATGCGCGCGCGACGCTGGCTGCGCATCCTCAATGGAACCATTGGGTGCGAAAAATGTTTGGCAAATAGATCGCGAAAAAGCTAGCATGCGGTCTGAACTTTTTCAAATAGACCACCTCCCGGGGATAGCGATGCAAAACAAACTCGACCAACTCAAAGCTATGACCGTGGTTGTTGCCGATACCGGTGATATGGAGTCGATACGGACATTCCAACCGACCGACGCCACAACCAACCCATCGCTCATCCTCAAGGCCGCGCAAATGCCTGCCTATGCCGGGCTTGTCGATGAAGCTGTGACATGGGGCAAGGCGCACAAGGCGTCTGTGCAAGCCATAACGCAGCGGCTCGCGGTGAACTTTGGCAGCGAATTGACAAAGATCGTGCCAGGGCGCGTTTCAACCGAGGTTGATGCGGATCTGTCCTTCAACACGTCTGAAACTTTGGCGCGGGCGCGTGAGATAATTGCTGACTATGCCAGCCGCGGTGTCGACAAGAGCCGCGTGTTGATCAAAATTGCCTCAACCTGGGAAGGTATTCGCGCCGCTGAAATTTTGCAAAAAGAGGGCATCGACTGCAATCTGACGCTGCTGTTCAGCCTTGCGCAGGCGGCGGCGTGCGGCGATGTCGGCGTTTTCTTGATTTCCCCCTTTGTCGGGCGTATTTTGGACTGGCACGTCAAAAATGACGGCAAGACCTTCTCTGCGGAAGAAGATCCGGGCGTAATTTCTGTGCGCAGCATCTATGCCTATTTCCGCGCCTATGGGATCAAGACCGTGGTCATGGGCGCATCCTTTCGCAATACCGGAGAAATTGAGGCCTTGGCAGGCTGTGACCGGTTGACGATCTCGCCGCAACTGCTTGATGCGTTGATGAAAGATGAGGGTACTCTTGTGCGTCGGCTCGATCCTGCAACTGCTGGCAAAGATGCACCAGCCAAGCTGTCTGTTGATGAAAACAGCTTCCGCTTTGCGTTGAATGAAGATGCGATGGCGACTGAGAAGCTCGCGGAAGGTATTCGCGGTTTTGTTAAAGATCTTCGCACCTTAAGAGATATTATTAGCCAGCGTCTCTAAGCCGTCGCGATCGTTTCGCTTAAAAAAGAAACCGATTGATCTGAGTGGCTTTCAGGTGTTTGGGTAGTTTTCGTGTTTTAAAGCCCGGGACTGAGCAGACATACTTAAGCGCGTAAGCTCAAGCTGCCGTCGATTACCGTGCTGGTATGGAGCCGCCCCGGGGCAGAGTCGTTTTTGCGGAGGCATGATAAAATCTTTGCGCCCATTGACGTTTTCTTCCGGTTGTGGACCGGACAAACCGGACGCGGCCTGGCGTTTTGCACGCCTCTGGCGCGCGCGCCCGGATTTGGCAGCGATAGCGAAACACCCCATGGGCAATTCAGTCGCAGTCGCTTTGCCAGAGGCCCATTTTACTTTTTCAAACGGCATCGCCGTCAATTTAATTGCCGGGTAGCCGCTGTGCGATGGAAACTCAAGACGCGATTAGCTCTCCTGTTTGGCACGTCACTGGCAAAGTAATGTTCTTGCTTTGATCTTAAGTTACGGGTAGCCTGTAGCAGTGGTGTTTCCAAGGGTGGCGGTAAATGGTTGTGCGGGTGGCGACAGTTGCGTTTGAAGGCATTGAAGCGCGCCCTGTTGATGTTCAGGTTCAGATTTCGTCGGGTAACGTTCACTTTTCACTTGTCGGGCTTGGCGACAAGGCCGTCGGGGAGTCGCGAGAACGGGTTAGGGCGGCGCTTAATGCCTCCGGTCTGGCAATGCCGGCCAAGCGGATCACCGTCAATCTTGCTCCGGCCGATATGCCCAAGGAAGGCAGCCATTATGATCTGCCGATTGCGTTGGGCATCATGGCAGCTATCGGAGCGATTCCTGCAGATGCGCTGGCAGGTTTTACTGTTTTAGGAGAGTTGGCTCTTGACGGCTCTGTGAGCCGGGTGGCGGGGGTACTTCCAGCGGCTATGGCAGCCACGGCGCGTGGACATGGGCTGATCTGCTCTTTTGAGGATGGCCCGGAGGCCGCTTGGGCCTCTGCCGATATCGAAATATTAGCGCCGCGTTCGCTCATCCAGCTGGCAAATCATTTCAAAGGGACGCAGGTCATGCTGAGGCCGCAACCTGCCATCCGCGCGCCGGGCGGTACCTTGCCGGACATGCGCGACATCCGCGGCCAGGAAATGGCGAAGCGGGCGATGGAAATTGCCGCTGCAGGGGGACATAATTTACTGATGTCAGGGCCGCCGGGGGCAGGCAAAAGCATGTTGGCGGCGAGGCTGCCCTCCATTTTGCCGCCACTTAACCCGCGTGAACTGCTCGAAGTTTCGATGATACATTCGGTGGCGGGAAATCTGGCCGGTGGCACGCTGACGGATCGGCGGCCGTTTCGCTCGCCGCATCATTCCGCATCTATGGCAGCTTTGGTGGGAGGTGGCATTCATGCGCGGCCGGGTGAGGTTTCATTAGCGCATAACGGCGTGTTGTTTCTCGATGAATTTCCTGAATTTCAGCCGCAGGTACTGGATTCGCTGCGCCAGCCAATAGAAACAGGTGAGGTCAATGTCTCGCGCGCCAATCACCGCGTGGTTTATCCGGCGCGATTCCAGCTGATTGCGGCAATGAATCCCTGTCGCTGCGGTAGGGCGACCGAGCCCGGCTTTGCCTGCAAACGTCAACCTACTGAACGGTGCATCGCGCAGTATCAGGGGCGTTTGTCCGGACCGCTGCTCGACAGGATTGATATTCATCTGGAAATGCAGGCTGTTAATACGGCAGACTTGTTACTGCCGCCGCCAAATGAGGGCTCGGCAGAAATGGCGCTTCGGGTTCACGCTGCACGCCAGGCGCAAGATTTGCGCTATGGCGCAAATGGCTTGCCCAGCGGCACCACAAATGCCAGCGCACCTGCCAATGTGATTGAGGCGACGCTGGATATTGAGGAGAGCGCGCAAAATCTGATCCGCGAGGCGGCTGATAAAATGCGGCTGACAGCGCGCGGCTTTCACCGCGTGTTGAAATTATCACGCACAATTGCCGATTTGGGATTTGAAAAACGCGTGAAGCGGCAGCATTTGGCCGAAGCCTTGGCATATCGCGCCCATTAAAGCCATTGTGCCTAACGCGTTGAAGGCCTTGCCTCCACACCCTTTGAAGCTCGCCCCTCTCCGGCCGAAGCTGGCTTAACCATGGCTTAACACTAAGCGTAAGTTTAACCAATTGTCCGCGCATCGCGCAACACATCCGCAAGGTGCGCGAGTTATTTTATGCCGTCTCAGCATGAAAGCGGTTGGTCCTGTGTTCGAAATCGAAGTTTCAAATCTTGTGTGGTTTTTTGCCTTTGCGGTGGCAGCCGGATGGGGCCTGCTGGGCTACTTTATCGGCCGGAGGCAGACCCAGTTGCAGCCCATTCCACATGCTGGTGAATTGGAGTCTTTACGAGATCAAAACTGGTCCCTCAAGGACGAGGGCGTTGCGCGGCGCAAAGCTGAGGCAGCGAGCGAAGCCAAATCGCGGTTTCTGGCAACAATGGCGCATGAAATCCGAACCCCGCTCAATGGGATCATGGGCCTGGCGGATCTGCTCAAGGGCACAAAAATCAGCCGGGAGCAGAAGTCTTATATTGATGCTATCCGGCATTCCGGCGAGGCGCTCAATGCGCTCGTGCATGAAATTCTGGATTTTTCGCGTATCGAGGCCGGGCATCTTGATCTGCACCCCGAATTGATGAGCCTGACCAGCCTTACAGAGGGCGTGGCGGAGCTTCTTGCACCCAAGGCGCAAGAAAAGGGCTTGGAAATTGCCACATTTGTTTCCAGCAAGCTGCCGTCAAGCGTAATTATTGATGCGGCGCGCGTACGGCAAGTTTTGCTCAACCTTACCGGCAATGCTGTCAAATTCACATCCTCGGGCGGGGTGGGAGTGAGCGCGGAGCTGGTCGACGATACCCATATCAGGTTCAGTGTGCGTGATACTGGCCCCGGAATTGCCACCGATCAACGCAGCCGCATTTTCAATGAGTTTGACACTGGCGACCAAAACCTGACGCGGGCAGAGGCAGGGGCGGGACTTGGATTGGCCATCTCACAACGGCTGGTGACGCATATGGGTGGAACGCTGAACCTGGCCGAATCATCCGGGCCGGGTGCAACCTTTGAATTTGTCATTCCATTCGTGACCGACGCGCAGGACACCGCCGTGCCGGTAGCGCATCTGGCACGCAGGCGCATCCTCATCGTGGCACAAACTGTTTTTGGAGCGCCATTTCTGGAGCGTCGTCTGCGAGAAGCGGGCAACGATGTCGTTCTGGCCCGGGACTATGCAAGCTCAGTCAAATATCTGGTGAAGGGTACCATAGATGCCGTGGCAATCGACTGCGCCATTGGTGAAGCCGAAGCTGCGCAGATTTCAGCGGCGGCACATAGTGTCGGCGTTGCCCGCAGCCTGATCATGTTTTCGCCTTATGAACGCGGCGATTTCAGCGCCAAAGTCGGCACGCAATTTGACGGCTGGCTGGTTAAACCTGTGCGCACTCAATCTTTGTTGGCGCAACTTTGGCCAGAAAATGTGGCTGTGCAACTGCCTGCCAATTCTAAACTCGCGGCTCCGGCGTCGCCTGTGCGTGAAAAGATGCTCTCCTTCCATACTTTATTGGCCGAGGATGACGATATCAACGCGCTGGTGGGCAAAAAAATACTGGAAAGTCTGGGTGCCAAAGTCACATTGGTCCGGGATGGCGCGGCTGCGCTCGAGGCTTTGGGAAATGGAAAAGCTGAAAAATTCGACCTTTGTGTCATAGATATCCGCATGCCCAAAGTAAGCGGGCTCATGTTAGCCCAAACCATCCGCACCCTCGAACGGGAGCAGGGCGCCAGGCGCAGATTGCTGGTTGCGGCCTCGGCCAACAGTCTAGAAGCCGATAAGGCGCAGGCTTTAGCGGCGGGTTTTGACTTCTACTTGCAGAAACCGTTGAACGCTGCCGATCTTGAGGCTGTGATCCTGGCAAACCTATCCCCCGGGCAGCGCGCCGCCTGATTGGCGACAGTACGACCTTCTATGTTTTCGGGTGGTTTTCGCCGTAAAAATCCTTAATTTGCGATCAAGGATTTTCAAAGGATACCCACATGCTTTTGCCCGATATTGCTGTGCCTGAACCCATTGCGGCGGATGTCTTGCGCTTTGAAACTGCCCAAAGCGATTATGATTGTGTGCGCAGGGCGCTGGAATATATTGCGCTTAACTGGCGGAGGCAGCCTGATCTTGCAGCGATATCGACGCATGTTGGTCTGCCGGAGTTCAAGCTGCATGAATTGTTCCGCCGCTGGGCAGGGCTGACCCCGAAAGCGTTTTTACAAGCAGTGACCATCGACCATGCCCGCATATTGCTGAAGAAAAATTCGGTGCTTGATACATCGCTTGATCTCGGATTATCCGGTCCGAGCCGATTGCATGATTTGTTCGTGACGCATGAGGCGCTGTCGCCGGGAGAATGGAAGGCCCGTGGTGCGGGGCTGAATTTCGTTTTCGGCTTCCACGCCTCGCCATTTGGGGAAGCGTTAGTGGTTGCAAATGCGCGCGGACTGGCGGCAATCGGTTGGGTCGCGGAAGCAGAGGCGGCCGCGGGCGATGTCGGCAACGGTAAAAGCCAACGCGCAGACGCGCTTGATGACATGAAGCGGCGCTGGCCTCTGGCCGCTTTCGTTCAGAACCAGAACGCTACAGCGCCCTATGTTGACCGCAGCTTCAATCCACAGGCCTGGGGGCAAGATCGACCCCTCAGGGTCGTGCTTATCGGATCCGACTTTGAGATCAGAGTGTGGGAAGCTTTGCTCAAGGTGCCGGTTGGCGGCGCGACAACATATTCAGATATTGCCGGGGCGTTAGGCAATGCCAAGGCGGCGCGGGCAGTTGGCGCGGCAGTAGGCCGCAACCCGTTGTCGTTTGTTGTCCCCTGTCACCGCGTTTTAGGTAAATCAGGCGCATTGACCGGCTATCATTGGGGCTTGGTACGTAAGCAAGCTATTCTCGGCTGGGAGTCGGGACAGATTTCAGCAGCGTAAGTTCAGCCATTTTTTAAAAAGACGGCGCGTCCATGGTCAAAGGCGGCGGGGCTATCCGGCGGGGTTTGCGCTTTTTAGGTTTATCCGGAGTAGCACCGGCATCCGCTTCAAGCTTTTCGCCGAGCCGCAGACGAATGCTTGCGACTTTAGCTTCGGTGAAACGGGTGTCGCAAAAGCCATGCTTATCTTCGAGGGCATAGTCACGGCACAGCTCTTCGCGTATTGAAGAAAACGCGGCTTGTTCCGCAGCCACGAGGCGCGTCGACGCCCGGTCGGTCCGCTTTTCCATGAGATTTTTATAAGATGCGCGCAGGGCGGTTTCCGCCAGGGGGCGGGCACTGTTATCGGCCTTTATCTGATCGTCTGGAATAGCGCTGCCGCGCGGGCCCCACATCCCATTGGGGCGCGCCTGGCAATCGGCAGCCTCGAACTTGCAGATTTCCGTTTCAGATTTGATGATGACTGCGCCCTGGAGGATATCGAGAGAAAATCTGCACGCCGGAATTGCGTTTTGGTATCGCAGCAGACCTTCAGGCTGGCCCGTGGGGGTAAGCGGGGAGGCGTTGGCCGCCACGACCTGCACAGAACACGAATCGCCCGGACGTGAAATCATATTTCCTGCCAGAGTGAGCTTTGAAATGCTCAATCCACTCGCGCCCTTTGTGAACTCCAGAGCGCCCGCGCTGCCGTTGTGAACCAAAACACGGCCAAGAACCGCTTCGTCACCTGGAATACGCGAAAAAACCACCCGCGCTTTCGCCGCGCCTGACTTTTGGCCAGGAAGCTTGACCTTGGTCTGCGCAGGAGCATTGACCGCGCCGGGAAGAATCATCTGCGCGTGGAGAGGCACGCACAAGGTTGAGAGAGGCAAGCAGAGGGCCGAAAAAGCCGACAAAACCAGAAAAAAACGCATATTTGTCACTGTAAATTGACGACTAAAAATAATCTATATCGCGAAGCAGCAAAAATAACCGCATGTTTTTTTCGCAGAAGTTGCATTCACACGCAATGACGCCTTGCACGAAAAAAACCTCATTCCTATATGTCCACCAAGGCCGCCGATGCGGATGAATTTCAGGTGAGTTGAGGATGAGCCGCGACGCTTCTTTTGAGGGTTCGGTGATCTTGCAGCATAGAAGGGAACGAATATGAGTAAAGTTATCGGTATTGACCTTGGGACCACCAATTCCTGCGTTGCGGTTATGGAGGGGTCCACTGCGAAGGTCATTGAAAACGCAGAAGGTGCACGTACCACGCCGTCTATCGTCGCATTTACAGACGACGGTGAGCGTCTGGTTGGCCAGCCCGCGAAACGGCAGGGCGTTACCAATCCAGAGCGGACATTCTTTGCGATCAAGCGCTTGATCGGCCGCACTTTTGACGACCCGATGACTAAAAAAGATATGGGTCTCGTGCCATATAAAATCGTCAAGGGCGGAAGCAATGATGCCTGGGTTGCCGCTGACGGCAAAAACTACAGTCCAAGCCAGATTTCTGCCTTCACTCTGATCAAGATGAAAGAAACGGCCGAAGCCTATCTCGGACATAAGGTTGACCAGGCGGTTATTACGGTTCCGGCTTATTTCAACGACGCACAGCGCCAAGCTACCAAAGACGCTGGCAAGATCGCCGGACTTGAAGTTCTCCGCATCATAAACGAGCCGACTGCCGCAGCGCTTGCCTATGGCCTCGACAAGAAAAAGGCCGGCACTATCGCAGTTTACGATTTGGGCGGCGGTACATTCGACGTTTCCATTCTGGAAATCGGCGATGGCGTGTTCGAAGTGAAGTCAACGAACGGCGATACATTCCTCGGCGGTGAGGACTTTGACAATCGCCTGATGGAATATCTGGCGGACGAGTTCAAAAAAGAGCAGGGCATTGACCTCAAAAAGGACAAGCTCGCGCTGCAACGCCTTAAGGAAGCAGCTGAAAAAGCGAAGATAGAGCTGTCGTCTGCCGTGCAGACGGACATCAACCTGCCCTATATCACCGCCGACGCATCCGGCCCGAAGCATCTGGCGATGAAGCTGACCCGGTCGAAGTTCGAGTCTCTTGTGGATGATCTCATTCAGAAGACGGTTGAACCATGCCGCAAGGCCCTGAAAGACGCTGGCTTGACCGCTGCCAATATCGACGAAGTTGTTTTGGTCGGCGGCATGACACGCATGCCCAAGGTGCAGGAAGTTGTGAAGAGTTTCTTCGGCAAGGAGCCCCATAAGGGTGTGAACCCTGACGAAGTGGTTGCTATTGGGGCGGCGGTGCAGGCCGGCGTGTTACAGGGTGACGTTAAGGACGTTCTGCTGCTCGACGTGACCCCATTGTCGCTGGGCATCGAAACTCTCGGCGGCGTGTTCACGCGTCTGATTGATCGCAACACGACCATTCCGACCAAAAAGAGCCAAGTGTTCTCGACAGCCGAAGATAATCAGACAGCCGTGACAATCAATGTCTTCCAGGGCGAGCGTGAACTTGCGCGCGATAACAAGAGCCTTGGCCGCTTTGACCTGACCGGAATCCCGGGTGCGCCACGCGGCGTACCGCAGATTGAAGTGACGTTCGACATTGACGCAAATGGTATCGTCAATGTAACGGCCAAGGATAAGGCGACCAACAAGGAGCAGCAGATCCGGATTCAGGCTTCGGGCGGTCTATCCGATGCCGAAATCGAGAAGATGATCAAAGACGCGGAGGCTAATGCCGCCGACGACAAGATCCGCCGTGAGTTGATTGACGCCAAGAACCATGCCGAAGCCCTGATCCACACAACGGAAAAGACCGTTCGTGAAGGCGGCGACAAGGTGGCGGCAGCCGACAAGAGCACCATTGAGGCGGCTGTTGCTTCCTTGAAATCAGCTTTGGAGGCCGAAGATGTTGAGGACATCAAGTCCAAGACCACCGAGTTGATGCAAGCATCCATGAAATTGGGTGAGGCCATGTATAAGGCCGGGGGTGATCCTGCGCCTGAAGGCCATGATTCGCACCACGACGGCGCGCATCATGCTGAAGATGACGTCATCGACGCTGACTTTAAAGAAGTTCATGACGACAAGAAGAAGTGATTTGACCCTTTAAGGGCAATAATTCGAACGATGAACCCGGCCGCAGCCTAGCGCCGGGTTTATCCTTGTGTCGGCTGACAACTGAGTTTTGCGCATGTCTAAGAAAGATTATTACGAAATCTTGAGCGTCTCCCGTACGGTGACAGAGGTCGAACTCAAATCAGCATTCAGAAAAGCGGCAATGGTGCATCATCCGGACAAGAATCCCGGAGATAAGGCCGCCGAGGCAAAGTTTAAAGAGCTCAACGAAGCCTATCAGGTGCTGTCCGATACGCAAAAGCGGGCGGCCTATGATCGATTTGGCCATGCCGCATTTGAAAACGGCGGCGGTCAGGGCGGATTTTCCGGCGCTGAAGGCTTCGGAGCCTCCATGGCCGACATATTCGATGACCTGTTCGGCGGGATGATGGGCGGCGCGCGCGGGCGGCGCGACGGGCGTGAACGCGGATCTGACCTGCGTTATAATCTCGAAATCGGCCTTGAAGAGGCTTTTAAGGGCAAGACATCGACGATTAAACTTCCGACCTCTGTGTCATGCGAGCAATGCTCTGGCACGGGAGCCAAGGCCGGCTCGAAACCCAAGACATGTTCAACATGTGCAGGGCATGGCCGTGTTCGCGCCCAGCAAGGCTTTTTTGCCGTGGAACGTACCTGCCCGACCTGCCAGGGACGCGGCGAAATCATTGAAAATCCTTGCAGTGGCTGCGGCGGCGCCGGACGGGTTACGCGTGAACGCACATTGTCCGTGAATATTCCAGCTGGCGTTGAAGACGGAACGAGGATCCGCTTGGCCGGAGAAGGCGAGGCAGGCTTGCGCGGCGGACCTGCAGGCGACCTCTATTTGTTTTTGTCAATCAAACCGCACGGATTCTATCAGCGCGAGGGCGCAGATTTGTATGGGCGGGTGCCAGTATCGATGGTTCAGGCGGCGACGGGCGCTGAAGTTCGGGTCCCGACGATCGATGGCGGCGAGGTCAAGATCAAAGTGCCTGAGGGCACCCAATCCGGCAAACAGATCCGTTTGAAGGCAAAAGGCATGCCGGTAATGCGCAGCCGGGATTTTGGCGACCTCTATGTTCAAGTTGATGTGGAAACACCGCAAAATCTGACGCGGCGGCAGAAGGAACTGTTGGCAGAGTTCGAAAAAGAATCCTCGCACTCGACGCATCCGGAGTCCGCAGGCTTTTTTTCCCGCATGAAGGATTTGTGGGGCGCTTGAGGCAGGCATCCCGGGCTTTGCCTTGACCAGGCCATTTTGCCAGCCTAGGTCTATATCAGCAGAGGATGGCAGGCTTGAAACCATTTGATATAGGTCCGCGCGGGTCTCAACTTAAAGAGAGACTCCGGCAAGATGCCCAATTTGTAAGAAACTGGGTTGATAACCCGCTTTTGACGGGCGCTATTTATCCCTCTGGAAAAGTTTTGTCGGCAAAACTGGCTGAATCCGCTGACATTACCGGCTCAGACCCCATTGTTGAATTGGGGCCGGGGACGGGTCCGGTGACCGAAGCGCTTCTGGCCCGAGGCATATCGCCTGAAAGATTGGTGTTGATTGAGTTCAACCCGGAGTTTTGTCAGGCTCTGTCAAAAAATTACCCATTGGTGCGCGTGATCGAGGGCGACGCATATGCCATCAAAGCGACGCTGTCAGCGCATGGCATTGACAAGATTTCGGCCGTAGTTTCAAGTCTGCCATTGCTGACCAAGCCAGGTAGCGAACGGCTGAGCTTGCTTGCGGAAGCCTTTTCGCTGATGAGCGACGGCGGAACATTCACGCAGTTTACCTACGGCCTCAGTTCGCCCGTTCCGCTTGAGCGCGCGCTGGCTGACGTGACCGGGGTTCACGCCCACGTCTCTGAGATTATCTGGAACAACCTGCCGCCTGCCCGAGTCTGGACATATAGCGCCTCACACGGGCACCGCGTTACCTTTGATAAAGAAGTGGCTTTCGCGCGTTTTTGCCGTAAGCAGGCAGCGCAATGGCGCGATGATGCGCCGTTCAAACCGGCACGCGCCCTGCTGAAGCGTATCGGCGACCATTTTGACAGCCGTAAACCCAATTAACTGACCCCTGATGGAGCTTAGGATGATTTCGCCGTCTGTTCGCTCCCGACTGATTGTCGCTTTGGATTTACCGAATATCGACAAGGCGCGCGCCATGGTGGCCACGCTTGGCCCCTCGGTTTGTTTTTACAAAGTCGGAATGGAGCTTATCTACGCCGGGGGGCTCGACCTGGTGAAAGAGCTTGTTGATAGCGGC
>JANXSV010000270.1 GCA_025356505.1 Methylovirgula sp. | reverse complement strand
CCCGCCGAGCACCCTCCGCATCGAAGTAAGCAGTACCCGCAAGGGTTTGTCTTTTTACCCGAAGTTGTAGGGAGTTCAGCAGATCATCGGGCACATGACGCAAATCTGTAACGTCAACGTTTGCCACAAGTTGCGATAATGCTTTGGTTTGAACGCGTGGTAACCAAGAAATGGGAAATTCCGCCGCTACCCGATCAGAACTGCAGTACGCAGTAAATCCGCATGCGAACGGCTGAGTGCATTGCTTTCCGGCTTTAATTTCAGGTTCGTGAGCACTCGCGGCAACAGAATGCGTCATGGCAATCCAACTCTCCACCTCGCGGTCTCGCCCGAACGCCTCATCCGTCATGTCCGTTTCTACCAGTAATCCGTTGTAGTTGCCCTCGCCTTGGTAGGTCCAAGTGTTGTCAATAGTTGCAAGGGCGACGGCAGTGAGCGAAATGCCTGCTGAGCGCGCCACGTAAGCCTGAACAGCCACGTCGTCACGATGATAGTCCTTTACTGAAGTCGATGACTTAACTTCGACCATTCGCCAAGCCAGTGTACCAGCGACTTTAATTGGCAAAAGCACGTCGGCAAAGGCGCGGGCACCATTCGCCGAGAAACCCGCTTCAAAAATCGGCTTGTCAAATGCAAGTAGACTTGAAGTTTTCGCGACCGCCGCATTTACTCCCGCTAGTCCTATGTCGACCAAAGTGCCGGAATGTGTCGGATCATAGATTTTGCGTGCAACTTCACCCACTTGATTACCTATAGTGAAGGCCATCTCGGTGCCGTCCGAGATTTCATTAAGTTCCGGTCGGTTCAGTTCGAGCCAAAGACGCTTCGGGCATTGCCGGCAGGCTATGATTTTTGATTTAGAGACTGGATACAATGAGTTCTCCTCGCATCTTGATGTTGGGAATGCCAATGAATTTCAGATAAATCCGATTCGTCCCTTGGCGCCGTCTTTGAGGGCGCATTCTCTTTCGATACTTGCAAGCAAGTCTTCTGTGTCTACAATCCGCCCCATCCGATGCTGCCGCACAATCACAGCGAAATCACCCGGCGTTAATCGTTCCATGCGGCCGAGGCGAGTTTGTTGAGCTTCTGACGGGCCGGGAAATCCGAAAATGTCACAGTGGCGGGTAAAAAGGCCGACGACCTGAGCGGCAACAAGAAAGTTAAACTCCAGCTTCAGGTCAAAGCGTCGTAGCGCAGCCTGATCCAACCCATCCATAAGGTTGGTGGACGCCATGAAAATTCCGTCAAAGCACTCCATCTGGGTCAGAAGTTCATTGACGATGCGCTTTTCCCAACTGACATTACTGACACTGCGGTCGGATAGAAGGCTATCCACTTCGTCAATAAGTAAGATAGCTCCCGCGCTTTTGGCTTCTTCGAAAGCCTGGGCGAGGTTTTGTTCATTTTCGCCGACATATGGTGAAAGAATATCTGAAGTGCGCTTGATATGAAGCGGAAGACCCAACCGGGAAGCTAACCATTTACAATAGGCAGTCTTGCCCGTGCCGGGAGGACCATATAGGCATATGCGCCCGGATTTTGTCACCGCCAGTCCTGCCGCGAGACGTTCAAGATCAACGTCAACTGTGACAAAAGCAGGGTCAAAAATGTCCGACAAATTGTCGGGAAGTGGCCTCGCAAGGTTCTCTACGCCCTGTGCTCTGAGGGTGTTAAGAACCAAAGATTTTAACGCATTATCAGCGTCATTTGTCGACATTTGGTTGAAGACCGTGCTCATAGCCAAAGACGCTCGAGCCACGATAGCGGGTGAAAGTGCTTCAATGCGCGCCAGTTGTTCGATCGTGCGCTTGGAGACCATGTGGCCGCAATTTTGTTCGAGAAACGACGCGCGTTGTTTCATAGGAGGGATTTTGAGATCTACGACGATGTCGAACCGGCGCACGTAAGCTGGATCAATGGCAAAAATAGAATTGGTGATCCAAATGGCAGGTACGGGATTTTCTTCGAGGAGTCTGTTCATCCATGCCTTACTCGGGCGCTCCGGTTCGTTGTGCTGGACATAATTATTATCATTCCCAAAAATATCCTCAATCTCGTCGAACAGAATAATCGGGTCAGCTTTAGCAAATACCGACTGTGCTATTTTGTATGCTTTTAGTCGGTCCTTGCCTTTAACTGGGTTACCGTCTTCGGTTTCGCAAACAATCTCATACAGTTTACGGTTTAGATTTTTGGCCAGTAACTTGGCCAGCTGTGTCTTTCCGGTCCCTGGAACACCGTGGAAAAGGATATTTACACCACAACGTCGGTCTTCAATTGCTCTCGCAAGAAAATTACTCAGAAAACCAATGGATGGGGAAATGTGTATGAAACTTGCCTCGGTGAGGTCACCTTCGTCGCTAGTTTGGATAAAAACCGCAAGAACGCTTTCAAGATCACAATTCCCTTCCAACATCTCGTCAGCAAAACCATTTGAAAAAAGCTCGAAAGCTCCATCGAGATTACTGGTGAACCCTGTAGATATATTCACCAAACCCGATTTTTGTAAAAGTGACTTGGCGTTTAGTGCGGTGGTGACCTGCTGCAGCGGAAGACCGAGAATGACCGCAAGCGATTTGAAAACGTCGAAATGTGATTGGATTGGGATTAGTTTAAGCATATCAGCCAAAATGCGATGGGTTGCGGCTAGCACGGCAAGAACGAGGATATTCAGGCTGGCTTCATCGAGTTGAAGCGTATCTCTGAGTCGATAGATGTTTTTTTGTAGTTTTGTCGGGAGATCCTTTGAGGAGTTATTTTTTTCAGCCTGCTCGTAAGCTTTCACGACCGCGGCCAAAGCCGCTCGGCTTGAGAATTGTTCACTAATTTCTCCTGGGAAATAATTAATCCCGAGTTCGTCTTCCACGCCGCTGATCTTAAAACAATCAAGTTCAATGAAATTACGGTGGGCTTCAAGAAGTACCAGTATTCTTAAGCACCAGAGTCTCACGATGGGCAACATCTTGGCAGGGGCAGAAGTGATTTTGACAAGGCCATTTGCGGATTTTTTTACGCTGTTCTGGGTAGTCTTTTTTACCTTTCGCATAGTTTTCTCCGAATTTTGAATGTGAAGCATAAAGGGCACGTACGACAAAATGTGTCGTGGAAGGCCGCGAGCTTTTTTGGCTATTGAACAAGGTGTGCGTACAACAAAGGGCATCAGATAAAAGTATTTGAATGCAGCCCCAAGGATTAGAACGGTGTTCGAAGGGGAGCTGTATGCCAAACTTCAGTTTGACACGGGCTCCTTGGAATTGGGGCTGGAGTCTTTATTGCCTCGGCAGAGTTGCCACGAACGCATCGTGCGTGGAAACTCACTTTTACGCTCTAAATCGCATGTCACTGATAGCAACATTCAAGAACGATGCTTCATGAATTACTCGTAGAGAAAGAGACAGGCGGGGATGCCCCGCCTGTGGTTTTAGCGTCTAATCGGCACAGCGCGTGATATTGCGCTTTTTTCGACAACGACATCGCGTCCTGGAATAATTGTGCCAGGACGGTCAACCTCAATTGTCATGCCGCGAATGCCGAGGTGCACGCTCATGGCACAACACAAACCTTGGGGAAGCAGGGCAGGGGCATACGCGATATGGCGTCCATGCTTTTGAATTGCGCGGCTGGCCTGATTCCACAGAACCGAAAGCGACCGCCCTCCGTCCGGTCCTGCGGCCATAATTTGATCCGCAAGATCCTGGTGCAGGCGTATGGTAATTTGTGGCAAGATTGCCTCCTCTTGAAAGTGACCGAAACCAGCGCAGCGCAAATCGCAGCGCGTTTCGCTTCGGAATTAAAAAGAGGTCTGGAGCTATGAGACTATTCGATAGTCGGTTCTTTCTTTAGGGACAAAACTTAGAAAATTCTATTCAGACGTCACTGGTATAATCTTGCGGTGGGCCGCACCGCTCCATGGAAATATAATGCATCACAGGTACGTCAAATTCGGTCATACTTTTTTTATTTTAATTATAGGTCCACCTGACAAAACTCATATCGGTTTAGGAAGACCAATATTTTGCTCGACTAGGACAGAACGCGCCGAAAGTCTAAGTGCGAGGTCTCCCAGAATGCACGATTAGAGGTGCAAACATTGCGGTGACTTAAAAAGCCGGTGCTGGTGAACGCGAAGCGCTTCTGACAGCTCTCCGAGGCTTAGGCTTAGGCTCCGACGCAAATTTTCTCTGCACCATCTAAAAAAGCGCGCGCAGGCCGAAGCCTTTAGGTCTGGGACAAGTGTTTGCGCGCTCTTGCACAACAAATCTTAAAAGCTTCCAAAAATTGCTCTCATCTCAGGACAGCAACCGACAGCGTCCACTCAGTTCCAATCAGCAAAAATAAATTCTCTTCGACCGGACTCCAATTCCG
>JANXSV010000235.1 GCA_025356505.1 Methylovirgula sp. | reverse complement strand
TCACGGACGTGCCCGAAATGGACGCACCTCTGGTTGACATGATTTCGCAGCAGTCAGACGCGCAATCGGGAATGCACTCCATTCGGGAGCTTGAAACCATTCGCGATGACAATCTCGTCGCAATTCTCAAAGCTCTCAAGGCCAACAATTGGGGCGCAGGAGCGCTTCTTGCTGAATACGAAACCCGCCTCGCTGCACGGCCTAAAGTGGAATAACCGGCTTTGTCGGGCAAAAATGACTTTGCCAAAAATACCTTAACCCAAGATGCTTTAACTATGCATGCCCGGCGCTTCCTGGCCCGTGCGGGCAACATATTCTGTGTAGCCTCCGCCGTATTGGTGAACACCATCCGGGGTCAGTTCCAACACGCGGTTCGACAGCGCCGCCAGAAAATGACGGTCATGTGACACGAACAGCATCGTACCTTCATATTGTGATAAAGCCGTGATCAACATTTCCTTGGTAGCAATGTCAAGGTGGTTTGTAGGCTCGTCCAGCACTAGCAAGTTTGGCGGGTCATAGAGCATTTTTGCCATAACCAGCCGGGCTTTTTCGCCACCAGACAAAACACGGCACTTCTTTTCCACATCGTCTCCGGAGAAGCCGAAACACCCGGCAAGATTTCGCAACGAGCCTTGTCCGGCTTGCGGAAAAGAATCTTCAAGTGATTGAAAAACCGTACGATCTCCGTCCAGCAGCTCCATGGCGTGCTGTGCGAAATAGCCCATCTTGACCGTGCTACCCAGCGCAACGCTTCCGTTATCTGGAGCGAGCGAGCCTGTGATCAATTTGAGCAGCGTCGATTTGCCAGCGCCGTTGATGCCCATAACGCACCAGCGCTCTTTCCGGCGTAATTCGAAGTCCAGCCCTTGGTAAATGCTGCGGTTACCAAAGCTCTTGTGAACGTCCTTCAGGCTGGCGACGTCTTCGCCGGAGCGCGGTGCAGGCGGAAAATCAAACAGGATGGTTTGACGCCTTTTCGGCGGCACGACCCTTTCAATTTTATCCAGCTTTTTGACACGGCTTTGCACTTGGGCCGCGTGAGAGGCGCGTGCCTTGAAGCGCTCTATAAACTTGATTTCCTTGGCTAACATCGCCTGTTGACGCTCAAATTGAGCCTGCTGCTGTTTTTCGTTTTGCGCCCGTTGCTGCTCGTAAAATTCATAGTCGCCGGAGTAAGTCGTCAGCCCGCCGCCATCGATCTCCACAATTTTGGTCACGATCCGGTTCATAAACTCACGATCATGCGACGTCATCAGCAAAGCGCCGTCGTAATTTTTCAGAAACTGCTCCAGCCAGATCAGGCTTTCAAGATCAAGATGGTTGCTCGGCTCGTCGAGCAGCATGACGTCGGGCCGCATGAGCAAGATGCGAGCTAGAGCAACGCGCATTTTCCAACCTCCCGAGAGCGCGCCGACGTCGCCATCCATCATTTCGTCGCTGAAACTAAGCCCTGCCAGCACCTCACGCGCCTTGCCCTCCAGCGCATAACCACCGAGTTCCTCGAAGCGCCCCTGAACCTCGCCGTATCGTTCAATGATTTCATCCATATCATCGGCGCGGTCGGGGTCCGCCATTGCGGTTTCCAACTCGCGCAGTTCCGCCGCAACAATGCTCACGGGCCCTGCGCCATCCATAACCTCGGTCACAGCAGATCGTCCTGCCATATCGCCGACATCCTGACTGAAATAGCCAATAGAAATCCCGCGATCGGCGGCAACCTGCCCTTCATCGGGCCCTTCTTGGCCGGTCATCATCCGGAATAATGTGGTTTTTCCCGCACCATTAGGCCCGACAAGACCGACTTTTTCACCCCGCAGCAGTGACGCGGACGCTTCAATAAACAAAATCTGGTGTCCATTTTGTTTGCTGATGTTTTCAAGTCTGATCATCGTCTTTTGTCACTCACTGAATAGGCGGGTTTGCGCATCCGAAATTGGCCAAACCGCATCACGCAAGCCCATCCTATGGGTGCCGCATGATTCTATTATGTTTGGTTTGGAGCGGGTTAAGGAAATTGAACCCGAATGCGCCGCAGGCAACACAAACGAGGGTCAGACAGGCCGAGTTTGGAGCGGGTGAAGGGAATCGAACCCTCGTATTGAGCTTGGAAGGCTCCTGCTCTACCATTGAGCTACACCCGCGATAAAGACACCATACTCAGCAAGCCGCGAATTTCAAAATCTATTTCGCGACCAAGATGTCAAAAAAAGTGGTGGAGGAGGTAGGACTCGAACCTACGAAGGCGTAAGCCAGGGGATTTACAGTCCCCCCCCTTTGCCACTCGGGACACTCCTCCAGAGAGTTTTGCAACCCTGAAACCTCAACAACGCCCGGATCGCTGAAGCGCCGCGGTTATCGGAATTGCCGCCGCTGATGTCAACCCAAAAAGTGTCATCTCACTGTAATTCATGGCCGCGTTTCGGTTTTTGTCCTGGCTGCGTCGCGTGACAATGCCGCTAACTCGTGACATGAAGGTGCAAACGCAAGGATATGATGTGACCCGTTCAAATTTCACCCGCGGCAGCGGCAAGGCAGGTAGCCCCTCAAACCCCGATGACCGTCGGTCGGTTTCGACCCGCCAATTGCAAAAGCCGGGATCACCTAAGCCGGGCGCATCAAAATCGGGATCTCCGGCACACAAACCGAGATTTGAGACGGGCGCGCAATCAAAATCTGCGGAAAAAGGCAGTTTCTCGAAATCTCAACCTTCGCCCGAGCGCGAAAAACGTGGCCGCGCAAAAGCCGAACGCCCGGCAAAAGACATGGCACTATTGTTTGGCTATCATTCGGTTCGCGAAGCGCTGCTGTCTAAGCGCCGAAAGCTGCTCCATCTTTATGCGACCGAAGCCGCGGCCGCACGTTTGCAAAGTGAGATCGCGCAAAGCGGCGTCGATCTGCGTATCGTCAGCCTTGAAGATATCAATGCCCGCGTCTCGCGCGATGCCGTGCATCAGGGCCTTTTTCTAGAGGCGCGGCCTCTCGAACCGATCGACATTTCCGAACTGTCCGGCAAAGGCATCGTGCTCGTTCTCGATCAGGTCACAGACCCGCACAATGTTGGCGCGATTATGCGTACAGCTGCGGCCTTCGATGTCGAAGCAATCATCACCACAGAGCGCCACACGCCTGAAATGACTGGTATTCTTGCAAAGAGCGCCTCTGGCGGGCTGGAGCACGTGGCAATAGCCAGCGTCGTCAATCTTGCCCGCGCGATGGAAGAACTTGGAGACCTTGGCTATCAACGCGTCGGACTGGACTCGGAAGGCCCCTCCGATCTTGCCGACACAGTGCTTACATCGCCACTTGCCCTCGTGCTCGGTGCGGAAGGCAAGGGTTTGCGGCGGCTCACGCGCGAAAATTGCGATGTTCTTGCGCGTCTCGATATGCCGGGCGCCATCAAAAGCCTGAACGTATCGAATGCTTGCGCCGTGGCTCTCTCGATGGCTCATACAAAACTCCGCAGCTAGGCGCTTTTCACGCGCTGACATTCGTTGCGGAAACCTTCGCAAGAGTTTCAGCCAGTGGCGGCAGGCGCGCATGAGCTTCTGCTTCGGTCTGTTACGGTGCCTGTTTAGACGAAGGTTTCATAATGGAGCCATCGACGGGGCCCCCCAATCGAGAGTATGTTGTCAACATAGTGGAGCGTGCGGGAGCGACAGTTTCTCTTCGTCTCGACCGAGGCATAAAGAGGACGCCGCTGCAAAGCGCGCGCTGGGGTAGACCTCAGGTTTCGAAGTTTACGTGAAAAAAGACGGCGCAGGCCGCATCAAGGGAGAAAACATGACTACGATGACATCGCCAGCGGACATGATCCGTCCGGTAACCAGTGAAGAGCGGAAAGTTATTTTCGCGTCGTCACTCGGAACCGTATTTGAATGGTACGATTTTTACCTGTACGGATGGACAGCCGCGCAGATTGGCAAAGCGTTCTACTCCGCTTTCGACGCCAACACCCAATTCATTTTTGCGCTGCTCACCTTCTCTGCAGGTTTCCTTGTGCGTCCTTTCGGCGCGCTGGTATTCGGGCGTTTGGGCGACATCGTCGGTCGCAAATATACCTTCCTTGTAACCATCACCATCATGGGCTTGTCGACATTCCTCGTTGGCTTAACACCCGGCTTCCAAACTATTGGTATTGCCGCTCCGATCATCCTGATCGCATTGCGCCTTATCCAGGGCCTTGCCATCGGTGGCGAATATGGCGGCGCTGCAACATATGTGGCTGAACACGCTCCACAGGGACGCCGCGGGCTCTACACGTCATGGATCCAAACCACAGCAACCATCGGGTTGTTCATGTCGCTGATCATCGTGTTTGTCGCGCGCAACACCATGTCGGCAGAGGCTTTTGCTAGCCCTGACCTGTTCTCCGGATGGCGTATTCCCTACCTGCTTTCGATCGTTTTGCTAGGCATCTCGATTTGGATTCGTCTCCAGTTGAGCGAATCGCCTGTCTTTCAGAAGCTGAAGGACGAAGGAAAACAGTCCAAGGCTCCGCTCACAGATGCTTTCGGCAACTGGCCGAGCGCGAAAGTCGCCCTCATCGCTTTGTTTGGTTACACTGCAGGTCAAGCAGTGATTTGGTATGGCGGCCAGTTCTACGCCCGTATCTTTTTGGTAAACATCCTCAAGATACCAGCAAACACAGCCGACATCGCCCTGATCATCGCACTCATAATCGCAACTATGGGTTTCGTATTCTTCGGATGGCTGTCAGACAAAATCGGCAGAAAGCCAATCATTCTGGCCGGCTGCCTTCTGGGTGCGCTGACCTATCATTACGCTTTCGGTTTGCTGACACACGCAGGTAACCCTGCTTTGGAGGCTGCTCTTGCCAAGGCTCCGGTGACAGTGACTGCTGACCCTGCCGACTGTAATACATTATTCGATCCGGTTGGCGGCCGCGTGTTCAAAAACTCTTGCGACATCGTGCGCCAGACTTTGATTTCATCGTCTGTCAACTTCAAAATGGAAAACGCTCCCGCCGGGACCGTAGCGAAAGTCACCATTGGCGATAAAGCCTATGACTCGGTTGCAGGCGCCGCTCTTGATGCTAAAACCTTCGGCGAGCAGAGCACTGCCTTCAAAAAGACCGTAACAGAGGCCGTAAAAGCTGCGGGTTACCCAACCGGTGAAGCTGATACGAAGGCGATCAATATGCCTCTTCTGGTCGCAGTTTTGACCTATCTCGCTATCCTGGCAACGATGGTCTATGGCCCGATGGCAGCCGCGCTGGTTGAATTATTCCCGACACGCATCCGCTACACCGCCATGTCCCTGCCCTACCACATCGGTAACGGCTGGTTTGGTGGCTTGCTGCCGCCTATCGCAGTTGCATTGGTTGCCAGCTACGGCAGCATCTATGCCGGCCTCTGGTATCCGGTGATTATCGCATCGATGACGTTCATCATCGGTCTGTTCCTGATCCCGGAAACCAAAGACCGCGATTTAAACTCCGATATGTAATGACGATGCCGGTCGGCTCTGCTGACCGGCGTAACTTAAAGTCTAAAGCGGCCGACATTGGAAACAGTGTCGGCCGCTTTATTCGTAAACGAGCCAATCATTCGTAAACGAGCCAAGTAATTGAAAACGCGCCAAGTACTTGGAAACGCGCCAAATATTTGTCAATGTAGCAAGTAAGGGGGGATTATTGGCTTATCGGTATAATGCCCGTTGAAGCGAGCCGCCGTTCCTGCGCCGAAACCAGCCTCTCCATCTTTCTGAGATCCTGCGGGTGAATTTTCAAAGCATTATCGACCCAGATTTCAGTGACATCACGCAATTCGACCAGGCTCAATGGGTTGATGCGCTGCCGTATCTTGCGCATGGACGCCAGAACCTCGTAGCGGCGCCGGTCGCCAACAAAGCGCCTGACCTCATCAACTCCTTTGCCATCTTCGGCCAATACATCAACGAGGCCGATATCGAACATCTCTCCTGCTGTATAGACTTTGCCGCTCAAAATCATACGCTCCGCCCGCGCCGCATCCAGCTTACGCGACAGGAGGCTGAACGCACCCATCCCTGGAAAAGAGTTGAACAGGATTTCCGGCATGCCCATTTTGGCGCTGCGCTCGGCAATCACAATGTTATGGCTGATCGCAGCTTCGAAGCCGCCACCCAAAGCGTCCCCCTGCACAAGCGCGATGGTCAGCGCCGAAGAATTCCAGCCTGTGCTATTTGAATAGACCAAATCGACGCAGGCAAGCGCATATCTCAACAAACCTTCGCGGTCACCTGTACGCACAGCCTCAACGAAAAACGGCAAATCACCGCCAAAACTGTAGACATTCGGGATCTGAGACATCGATACACAAAACAACACTGGTGAGCGCTGCGTCTGCGACGCCTTTGACACGAAGGACTGCATCGTCGAAATCTGACGCATCAAAGGCTCAGAAAATCTCGGCGCACCGTTCGGCTTTAGGCTGCACCAGAAGGTGCGGGTTGCTTCTTCAAATACGACATCAAAATCTGGAAAGGTTTCCAAGTAATTTTCGGATATCAGATTTAGGTCAATTTCGGATGAGAATAAGGTCAAGTCTGGCCCAGAGTGCGGCAATCAAATAAGGATACCATAATCTAACCGAATTAATTTGCGATGGGTACACCAAATGAACGGCAGTTACGGCTTTATCGAAGCTGGGTTAATTCGAACAACATTAAAGGCAATCTCCTACCCTTCAATTGAAACGCTTTATTGAACTTTAATCTATTCCAGTCACTATCCACGGCAAGTAATTGTATGCGTCTGGCCGGCTTAGTATCGTGTGTGGAAGAGTAATGTCAGTTTTCGAGAAACAAATAGTTCGATTGAAAGCCTATTTCCAAAGTGCGCTATTGTCAAAAATACGCATCGAGGGTGATAGAGAGCATGAGATTGTCCTAAACAGAAGCCTATTCTGCCTCATATTTGGTGTCCTGCTATATTCTGGTGCGTTTGCTACAGAAATTGTAACGCCATCATTGCTTGAAAATCTTAAAAGCATCCATTTTTACTACTCTACAGCAGGGCTTTTACT
>JANXSV010000228.1 GCA_025356505.1 Methylovirgula sp. | reverse complement strand
CGCGCTCCTTTATCTACTCCTTCATCAGGAAATATCGCTTCATAACAGATACTCGGCCAAACAGGCGGAAGGCCTGGCACGCTCAGCAGGCTCCGGGTAACTCCGGGCGAAAACCCTCCCGGGACTTCTATAAATTGGGTTAATCCGAGCCAGTGCAGCAACTTTTCAAGTGGAAGATATTCTCCGAAAGGCACCAGATGAATCTTGTCGTAAGAGTCCGAAATGGTGCCACCGCTTTTAATGATCTGCATGGAGTTATAATAGAGGGCCGCTCCTCCTGTTTTGACGGCATCCTGCATTCGAGCTGCTCCGACGATCAGAGTGGTGCCTGCGGGAAATGATGCTCCGATAAGCGACAGTGCTTGCGCATCCCGTGAGAGGATTGTTGGTAATGATGATTCAGGCCAAAAGACATGTGTCACGTCCGATATGCCTGCGGAATGATCAGACTTTGAGCGGTCGGACAATGAAATATATTTTCTTACAAAGTTTAGACGGTTGTCCTGCCTGAAGCTGGAATCGATGGATACGTTGGGTTGCACGAGGCGCAATTTAACGCCTTCAACCATTTTAGTAGGGTTCAGATATAATCTCGCTGTACCAAATACCGTGAGCGCAACCATTGCGGCTAAGGGAAATCCTAACCCGAAGCGCAAATGTTTCCGTTCCAAAAGGACTGCTGGAGCGGCCAATACTACCAATACGACGAGATTGAGACCATAAAGTCCAAAAATGGATGCGGTTTGGGCTAAGACAATATTATTGCCGAATGCCATCCCGACTTCGTTCCATGGAAATCCGGAAAAAAGGTGGCCGCGCAGCCACTCTGAAACTCCAAGTCCCAAACTCAGCGCAAAGATACGCAAAACGCCATGGGACCACATTATTCTGGCTATCGTAAAGCCCAAGCCTGTGAAGAGAGCCAGAACGGCCGGCAGGCCGAGAACGCCAAAAGGCAAGAGAGCAGCAAATTTGTCCCCTTCTACCAAAAACGCGGCACCAAGCCACCAGAGACCCGCCACAAAATACCCGAAACCCCACAACCACCCGAGCCAACAGCAGCTTTTCAGGGGCGCTAACGCAAATCGGCTCGCACCTTGGTCAGAGCCATCTATGAGCCAGACGGCAACAACTAGCGGAACCAGCATTGCAGGCCAGAAACTGAAAGGGGCCATGGCCAAAGCACCGACAGCCCCGCTGGAAAATGCGATTAGCGCACGTAAGAGGCCAGTCGATAAGATAATCCTATGAGCGATGTTCAACATGAAATTTCCAAAGCGATTCGCATGGGCTCACAGTAGAGCGATCGCGTAGGTCGTAACAAAGGTTTTGCTGCGTTTCAGCTTCACAAAGCCGCCTTGCAAGCAGCATCAGGCTAAAACGGTGCTTAACTGCCGCTGTCAACCTTTGCAGATGCTGATTTAGGTTTGGGATTTTCCGGGGTTGGCAAGTTCAAGTCGCGCCGTGAGATGCGAAGCCGCTTAACGCGCCGCGGGTCGGCATCGAGAATTTCGAACTCCAGCCCTTCAAACCCCGCCACAATCTCACCGCGAACAGGAACGCGTCCGGCTAGCGAAGTCACGAGGCCACCCACAGTGTCAACCTCATCCGCCTCCTCTAAGTCGGAAATTTTACCTCCCAAGACGTCAGCGACCTCTTCGAGTGAAGCTCTTGCGTTCGCGATGACCGAGCCGTCAGCTGAAACAACCACTGTCGGGCCCTCAGTTTCGTCATGCTCATCCTCAATATCTCCGACAATTGTTTCAACAATGTCCTCGATGGAAACCAGTCCATCTGTGCCGCCATACTCATCTATGACTAAAGCCATGTGAGTCCGGCTGGCTTGCATTTTAATGAGAAGGTCAAGCGCGGGCATGGATGGCGGCACAAACAACACCGGACGCAAAATTTTGGCAGAGGACAGCGGCACCTTCAGGTCTAGAACATTAATCCGAGGTTGATCCGGTATTTCCCGTCTGGATTTTGTGCCCACTTCTGCAGCGCTTGCAAGGTGATCGAGAAAGTCGCGAATATGCACCATTCCACGCGGATCATCGAGAGTTTCGTGGTAGACGGGCAATCGCGAATGACCAGCAGTGCGAAACAGAGCAAGCACATCGCCAAGACTGCAGCTGTCTTGTATTGAAACGATATCGGCGCGAGGTACCATCACATCAGCAACCCGCAGTTCATGCAGCCCTAGAACGTTTTTTAGCATCGTTCGCTCTTGCGGCGAAAAATCGGTACTGGTCTCCGTTTCGTCCAGTGCATCCTCAATGTCGTCACGCACCGAAGCACCGCTCAACCCCAATGCGCCGCGGAGTCGATCCAGCAGACTTGGCTTAGCTTGCACGTTTGAGCCGTAAGTTTTGCCGGACTCAGTCAATCAGATCTACCAGTTCCGCATCTGCATAAGGATTTGAGATATTAAGGGCTTGCAAAACTTCGATCTCAACTGCCTCCATAGCCTCTGCGGCTAGATTTTCCTCATGATCGTACCCGATCAAATGCAAGAAACCGTGGACGACCAAATGGGTAAAATGATCTGAGAAGGACTTGTTTTCTTCTTTGCATTCTCGACCTATGGTCTCAAACGCCAAGCCAATATCCCCTAAGAGAGGGCTGGAGTGGAGGTTGTCCGACGAAAGAATAGGAAAAGACAATACATTTGTCGCTTTGTCTACATTGCGCCACTTCGCGTTGAGCATGCGTATTTGCCGGTCATCCGTAAGCAGGATCCCGACTTCAGCGTCTTGGTGCAAATTTACCTTTGACAACTCAACGGTCTTTTCGATTGCGCGCAATGCTATGAGCTCCGCTTCAGGCATTTCCTGCCACAGAGCACACTCAGCAGTTACGTCTACGACGATCATCTCGGTTGCCCGGGCGCTTTTGCAGCGGTTTCATAGGCGGTTACAATGCGGCGGACCAAGTCATGCCGCACCACGTCCACGTCCTTAAACACGACGTGCCCTATGCCTTCTACGCCGGAAAGCAAGGATATCGCCTCGGATAATCCCGATTTTTGTCCGTACGGCAGATCTGTTTGAGTGGGGTCTCCTGTGACAATCATACGGGAGCCCTCGCCCAACCGGGTGAGAAACATTTTCATCTGCATTGAAGTCGCGTTTTGGGCTTCATCCAGCAAAACGACAGCGTTTGAGAGAGTCCGACCGCGCATAAAGGCCAGAGGAGCCACTTCGATCATTCCAGTCTGCATACCGCGCTCTACCATACGCCCTTCCATGAAATCAAACAGGGCATCATAAACCGGCCGCAGATAAGGATCGACTTTTTCTTTCATGTCGCCGGGAAGGAAGCCTAGTCTTTCGCCAGCCTCAACGGCGGGGCGGGAGATAATCAACCGCTCTACGGCCCCTTGTTCGAGCAGGGCGACAGCATGCCCAACCGCCAGCCATGTTTTGCCAGTTCCTGCCGGCCCTTCTGCAAACACCAATTCATATTTTTTCAAAGCTCGCAGATACACATCTTGCGCGGCATTTCGAGCTTTGACCGGGCCCCGCTTTCTGGTGCCGATCTGATCAAAAACCACACGCCCCGCTTCTGCACTTTTTGGAAAAAGCTGACCTTGCAGGGCGCCCTCTGCAATAGCGCCATTTACATCGCCCATCGTGATCGGGCGTCCGTTTCGAGCCTGGGTGTAAAGGGCGACAAGAACACGCCGGGCATGCGCGCAGGCATCACTTGGACCCTTCAAGCTGATCTGATTGCCGTTAGCCCGTGCGACGATCGCCAGCTTTCGCTCGATCTGCGCAAGATTTTGATCATACAGGCCAAAAACTTCCGACGCGACGCGATTATCTTCAAACGACAGGGATATCTCCACAGGGGCGGTAGAAACGCTTTTGAGTTCGGTGACGTTTGATGTGTCGGATATCTTCAAGTTTGTGTCTCCTTCAGGTGGCCTTCCAATGACGTACCGCTGGACGCAACAATTTCAACACTGCGAATCTGACCAACCAAGTCGAGAGATCCCTCCACATGCACACCGTGCAGAAACGGAGACTTTCCACCAACTTGGCCGGGCTTTCGACCCGGCTTCTCAAACAGGACATCAAATGAGTGCCCCAAGGCAGCGTGATGGAATTCGTGGCGTTGCTTTTCGACCAAAGCCTGCACCGCGCTGAGCCGTTCTGCCATCACCACTTCAGGAATCTGCTGGTTCATCTTCGCTGCCGGAGTTCCGGGGCGCGGCGAATATTTGAACGAATATGCAGCGGAAAATTTGATTTTCTCAATCAAACTGAGTGTATCCGCGAAGTCTTCATCACTTTCCCCCGGAAATCCAACAATAAAGTCAGAGGACAAAGCAATGTCTGGACGGCCTTCACGCAATTCATCGATAATGTCAAAATAATGAGCCCGCGTGTGATCGCGGTTCATTGCTGCGAGTATTTTGTCGGATCCTGACTGCACTGGTAAGTGCAAATACGGCATCAGAGCTGGGTTATGGCGATGTGCCCTCATCAGGCCGAGGGTCATGTCTTTCGGGTGGCTTGTCGAATATCGAATGCGCGAAATGCCGTCTATTTTGGCAATTTCTTCCGCAAGACGTTCAAACGGCCAGATTTTACCATCCAAACCCTGCCCGTGGTATGCATTGACGTTCTGGCCCAAGAGCGTCAATTCCCGGACTCCGGCTGAGGCCAAATCTTTTGCTTCAGCGATAATTTTGGCGGCGCTTCGTGAAATTTCTGCTCCGCGCGTGTATGGCACCACGCAGAAGGTGCAAAATTTGTCACAGCCTTCCTGAATGGTCAAAAACGATGTTACGCCTCTCGACCGCGTTTTTTCTGCGGAAGGTCTGTCCAAGAAATCGAATTTGTCTTCGGATGCAAATTCCGCATCGATGACTCTTCCGCTCGTGCGAGCCTTTTGCAGAAGATCTGGTAGCCGGTGATAATTTTGCGGCCCGACAACCACGTCTACGGCTTTCTGGCGACGAAATATCTCCTTGCCTTCTGCCTGTGCCACGCAGCCTGCCACTGCAATAAGTGTTTCTTTGCCAAGCGCTTGGCGCTCAAGTTTCATGTCTCGAAACTTACCAAGCTCAGAAAAGATCTTTTCAGATGCACGTTCGCGAATATGGCAGGTATTCAGAATAACGAGATCAGCATCTTCCGGAGTATTTGTTTCATCATAACCCTCCGGTGCCAAAACATCTGCCATCCGACCGGCGTCATAAACGTTCATCTGACACCCATACGACTTTACAAACAGCTTTCGTTTGTTAGGCACTGCAATTTGGGATTTGATTATCGACATTCACACTCGATTTTTCTGGGGCTTCTCCCACACTGTCAGCGACGATAAAGTCTTTTACGACGTTTGAGAAGACCGCGGTTGTTGCATTTCAGATTATGCACCGATGACTTATCGTTCGTCCGTACAAAGCTTGGTAATTGAAATCCCGGATCGTTTCTGCCATCTGGCGTGCAATCAATTTGCGATCATAAGTGCCATCAACGGCGAATTCCGGCCCGAAAGTTACGATGGCCATGACAGGACCTTCTTTCAAAAGGCTCCACAAATGTGGCAAAAGTGCCGTGTCGCCATACCAGGCGATGGCGGAACGGCTGTTTCGGTCCATGACCAGTCCATGGCGTCTGTGATAGGCGATCGAGACAGGTTGGATGCGAATGGCAAAATCTTGATCTTTTTGAGAAAATGCGACCCGCGGTGCCTCAAAATGAGAGGTAAAAAACTTCATCATCCGGTTGCCGTCCCCTGTTGTTCCTTCGGGAAAGAGCACGACGCGTCGGCCATGGATCAACCGGCTGGCAATTTCATCGTTGACCCTGCGTGCACCCATGCGTTTGCTTCGGTTTACGAAAACACTCTGCTGGGCCCGGGCCAGCGCTCCAAAAACCGGCCAACCGGCGACATCATCTTTTGCGACAAAACAAAGGGGTGTGAGCGCTCCGAGCAGTGAAATATCGACCCATGACACGTGATTAGCAACCAAAAGTGCCGGCGCTGGTGCCATTTCCCCTTGAACACGCGTGGTTACGCGAAGAACGCGGCAAAGTGAACGGTGGAACAACTGGGGTAACCGATCGCGCCAGGCCCAGCCAAATCTGGTCGCGACGCCATGCAGCGGTAAGACCAGAGCGGCAAAAATCACAACCAGAATTAAAACCAAAGCGAAACGAACTGATGCCATCACATTTGCCCGCACGACTCCTGCGAACGATAGCGCATATCGAACACAATTCCATGACGAACGAAAATGGGAAGCCTCACGCCAGATCTCGTCGCATGATCAGCGCATTAGCGAGACTGCCATCTTGCATTCGCGTGTACGCAGGCCGCTGCCCCACTTG
The DNA here is from genome assembly GCA_025356505.1 of Methylovirgula sp. Lineage (GTDB taxonomy): Bacteria > Pseudomonadota > Alphaproteobacteria > Rhizobiales > Beijerinckiaceae > JANXSV01. Next base: position 4,107 of record JANXSV010000228.1, on the reverse strand, counting down.
GACAAATCCGAAATACGCGTACAAGCGAATGGCCGGGACATTGCCGCTTTCAACCTCCAAGAACAGCGTTTTCGTACCGTATGAAGCCAATCGCGCCAGGTGTGTTGATAGGATGGCTTTGCCCAAACCGGAACGCCGCGCATCGGCGGCGACGGCGATGGACAGGATTTCAGCCTCATCGGATGCGCGCCGCGAGAGGCAAAAGCCCACGAGCCGGGGCTTTGCGCCGGTAAAGGCACCATCGGCGACGCACGTTTGATCTGCGAGCAGGCTTTCGAACTCCGATACGCTCCAAGGATGCGCAAAGGCTGTCGCATGAATCGCGGCGCAGGCGGCTGCCTCGCTTGAGCCAATTAGCCGAACTTGTGGCTGGATTGCTTTTCTAAAAAATCCAAACATTTCAGCTCTTTAAAATGGCTGATTGGAGCCCGCAAGCGGAATATGCTTTGCGGCCTGAGGCTTGGCATCGGGTGCCTTGAGATAAAGCGGTCTTGCGCTCACCGAAGGATCGGCCAAAAGACCGAGGCGCGCCACGTACACAATATCCGGCGCGTTCAAAACGTCGGCAACGTCAGCTTTCAGGCCCATTGTCCAGGCCTCTATCGCAACGGCCTGCGCACCGGAGCCCACAACGCGCAGAGGCCCCCCGCCAAAAAGCCGTACCGCATCGCGGACAGAAGCAATGCGCGCCGAAATTAATGTCCGCCCTTCCGGCGTGAAAGCTTGAACGTAAATCTGGCCGTGCCGGGCATCGATAGCCGCTATAACGGTGGCTGGAGGCTCGAGGTTCATCATGGGCGCTGCTAGTGCCGCCAATGTCGAAACCCCTACCACAGGGACCTCGCAGGCCAATCCAAGGGCCCTCGCGGCGGCAACTCCAACCCTGATACCTGTAAAAGACCCCGGGCCGATGGTTACGGCAACCCGCCCCAAGGCCGAGAAGCCGCCTTCGACGCGCGCCATAACCCGATCAACCAACGGCAGCAAGGCCTCTGCATGCCCGCGCTCCATACCTATGGTTTCGTAGGCCAGCACTTGATTGGTATCGGCATTTAAAACACAGGCCGCTACAGCAGAAAGCGACGTATCAAGGGCCAATATGATCATTGCAACGTCGCTTTTTCAAAATGTACCGGGGCGATCAAACCTGCTCCACGGCCTTAACATCCGGCAAAAAGTGCTTCAACAAGTTCTGAATGCCATGTTTTAACGTGGCGGTTGAAGAAGGACAGCCCGCGCAGGCGCCCTTCATTTTCAGAAACACTGTGCCATCCTTAAATCCGCGGAAGGTGATATCCCCGCCATCGCCAGCAACAGCCGGGCGAATACGCGTGTCCAGCAATTCCTTGATTGTCGCAACGGTCTCAGCGTCGGATTCTGCAAAAAACTCTTGATCGCCAGTGACTTGAACCTCTCCATGTCCATCATTGAGCAACGGTGCGCCTGTCATGTAATGTTCCATGATGGCACCAAGAATGGCCGGTTTGAGATGTTGCCACTCGCCTGCGTCCCGGGTAACCGAAATAAAATCCGAACCGAAAAACACGTTTGATACGCCCGGCACGGAAAATAGCGCCGAAGCAAGGGGCGAAACTTGAGCCGCATCGGACGAAGAATATTCGAGCGCTCCGGATTCGATAACGGTGCGGCCGGGAAGGAATTTCAAAGTCGCCGGATTTGGCGTAGCTTCAGTTTGAATAAACATGCGTTTCTCCACTAAAAAGCGGTTAAAGGCCGCGATTGGAAACCTTTATATGGGCTTTTTAGCCCGTAGTATCAAGAGCTTTGCGTCAGCGCACGACATGCCAAACGCGTTACTTCTGTAATTCCAATGCGAGCCGTAACGCCTCCGGCAAACGCTTGGCGACGCCGCCTTGAATAACAGCAATTTTGACTTCGGCCACCAAAAGCAACTTTTCAACGCATAAAATGCGCTGCGACAACACCAGCGATGCGCCGCTCAACTGGTCAAGGCCGGACTCCACGCGCAAAACATCATCCATTTTCGCGGGTTTGATAAAATCAAGACTCATTCGCCGCACAACAAACGCCAGCGACTGCGTGGCATGCGCCGCTGACTGATGAATGCCAAGCGCCCGAAGCCACTCGGTACGCCCGCGTTCCAGAAATCTCAGATACGAGGCGTGGTAGACGAGGCCGGAAAAGTCCGTATCCTCGTAATACACACGCAACTCGTGAACATGGTCCAAGGTCTGTTCCTGAAACTTATTCTTTTGTTTTCAGCCCCTTGAGGCGGGCAAAGACGCTGTCGACATCGATGTCTTCTTCCTTGGCAGGGGCGCTGCGCTGACCAAAGACATCCGCCTCGGATGTGCGTTCCGGCTGCGATTTTGCTGTGGTGATTTCTGCCGAAACCAAGGTCTGGCTCCGGTCTTCCTCAACTTTCGGCTTGTCTTTGGAGGCGCGCGCCACTTCGAAATCGAGATCGATTTGCGAGCAAAGTCCGAGGGTTACAGGGTCAAGCGGCGCAAGGTTCGCCGAGTTCCAATGCGAACGCTCGCGTACTGAATCCAGCGTTGTCTTGGTCGTGCCAACCAGGCGCATCAGCTGGGCATCCTTCAATTCCGGATGATTGCGAACCAGCCATAAAATGGCATTTGGACGATCCTGGCGGCGCGAAAGCGGGGTATAACGCGCGCCGCGCACCTTTTTTGCCTCGGGAAGCTTCACTTTTGGCGGCGCAAGGTGCAGCTGATGTTCGCCATTTGCCTCACCTTTGGCAATTTCCTCACGGGTCAACTGACCGAATGTCACCGGATCATGACCCTTAATGCCCGTAGCCACTTCACCATCGGCGATACCTTTGACCTCGAGTGGGTGGAGTTTGCAGAAATCCGCAATCTGCTGAAATGTGAGCGAGGTGTTTTCAACCAGCCAGACGGCGGTCGCCTTCGGCATAAGGGGCGCAAAGCTCATAAGTTATCTCCAGAACAACGGGTCAAATTGACAAGGCAAGTCAGGCTCCGGCGGGGCCAAGGCTGAGCCTTAATAACGCTAAAACTGACGGGGTTGAAGCCTCTATAAAACGTACCTGCCCGAAAGGCAAATTTTATCATTTGGTTTTGGGATTGCGCAGAAAATTCAAATTTTTGGCCAATTAAGCCCCAAAAGTCACCCGCCAAAACAGGACCACGTCGGCCAGAGGTGTGATTAAATAAGTAAAATCAATGGCTTAGGCTGGCCTGCTTTTGGCCTGATTTCCGTTACATCAAGCCAAACACTGGCCAAACGGCTCATTTACCGGCCAAACCATGCCAATCTGGCCGAATCTTCAAGCTTTTGGCCACATTTTCACAACCATTTTACAACCAGAACGCAACTACCGATCGGAATTGCCTAAAACCGACGGTTCGCCACGCCGACAAGACACCTGACGCCCTGTAACCAAGTCCACATCAACTGATTATAATATCGAGGCCCAGATCAAGCACGCTGGCGGAATGTGTAAGCGCACCAACTGAAACCAGATCAACCCCGGTTTCGGCAATGGCGCGCACTGTGGCGATGTTGACCCCGCCCGAGGCCTCGCACAACATATTTGCCGAAAGCGTACTTTTTGAATGTGCCTTTGCGGCAGCAACGAGCGCAACCGCCTCGCGCAATCGGTCGAGGCTCATATTGTCAAGCAGCACCACGTCTGCGCCTTCGCTGATCACCTCGTGCAGTTGCGCCAGCGTGTCCACTTCAATCTCGATTTTGACGAGATGGCCAACACAGGCCTTGGCTGAGCGCAGGGCAGGGACGATGCCGCCGGCAACTGCGATATGATTGTCTTTGATCAAGATCGCGTCATCAAGGCCAAAGCGATGGTTCATGCCGCCGCCGCAGCGCACAGCATATTTTTCAAAAGCGCGCAGCCCCGGCGTGGTTTTGCGTGTGTCAGTAATCCGGCATTTTGTATGCGCCACCTCGGCCACGAATTTGGCGGTCAGCGTGGCTATGCCGCATAAGCGGCCGAGATAGTTGAGCGCGACACGCTCGCCGCTGAGCAGGGGCCGCGCCAACCCGCTGATTTGTGCGACTGTCTGTTTTGGCGCAATTGAACTGCCATCCGCCACGAAACACTCAAATCGCAAATTCGGATCA
>JANXSV010000209.1 GCA_025356505.1 Methylovirgula sp. | reverse complement strand
ATAGGGATGCGGACCCGCGGCCGTACCAATGCAGTAAAATGTGTCTCCAACATTAGTGACCCAATCACGCAGGGCCTCATTCATGGCGTCTTTCAATGTTTTCGAGCCGGACTGGACCGGCACAATTTTTGCGCCGAGCATTTTCATGCGGAACACATTCGGCTCGAAAACATTGAAAGACGCCATGAATGAGGCCCTGCGTGATTGGGTCACTAATGTTGGAGACACATTTTACTGCATTGGTACGGCCGCGGGTCCGCATCCCTATCCCGCCATGGTGCGTGATTTCCAATGTGTTATCGGCGATGAAACCAAAGTTCAGATGATGGCCGCTGAAGGCAGGCTTCCTGACTCGCTCATTGCATGCATCGGCGGCGGTTCGAACGCTATCGGCCTGTTCCATCCGTTTCTTGATGATCCCGCCGTGAAGATCTACGGCGTTGAGGCCGCGGGACACGGCCTCGATAAGGAGCACGCTGCCTCGCTGGCAGGCGGGCGTCCTGGTGTGCTGCACGGCAACCGCACCTATCTGCTGATGGACGCTGATGGGCAGATCACCGAAGGCCACTCGATTTCTGCTGGCCTTGATTATCCCGGCATCGGTCCGGAGCATTCGTGGCTGAAGGAATCTGGTCGCGTGACATATCTATCGGCAACAGATGCGGAAGCGCTGAAGGCTTTCCAGCTTTGCTGCAAGCTCGAAGGCATCATACCTGCGCTTGAGCCAAGCCACGCGCTCGCCAAAGTAATGGAGCTAGCACCAACCTTGCCTTCAGATCATCTGATGGTGATGAATCTTTGCGGCCGCGGCGACAAAGATATTTTCACAGTCGCTGACCATCTCGGGGGCATGTAAGCATGACCACCCGTATCGACACGCGCTTTGCAGCGCTGAAACAAGAGGGCCGCGCCGGTCTTGTGACCTTTGTAATGGCCGGCGATCCCGATCCGGTCGCCTCGCTCGATATCTTGCTGGCGCTGCCGAAAGCCGGCGCTGATGTTATCGAGCTGGGTATGCCCTTCACCGATCCGATGGCGGACGGCCCAACCATTCAGGCCGCAGGTTTGCGGGCTCTGGCTGCGGGTATGACACTGTCTAAAACCATTGACCTTGTGAAGGCTTTCCGCAGCGAAGACACCACCACGCCGCTGGTGCTGATGGGCTATTACAATCCTATTTATGTCTATGGCGTAGAGCGCTTTTTGCAGGATGCGAAAGCAGCTGGCGTTGACGGGTTGGTTGTCGTTGATTTGCCGCCCGAAGAGGATGCGGAACTTTGCATTCCGGCACTCAAGGCCGGGCTGAATTTCATCCGGTTGGCGACCCCGACTACCGACGACAAGCGGCTCCCGGCCGTCCTCAGCAACACATCCGGTTTCGTCTATTATGTCTCGATCACGGGGATTACGGGCATGGCCATCCCCGACTACAGTCATGTGGGCGCAGCTGTTCAGCGGATCAAAAACCACACAAATCTGCCGGTTGCCGTTGGGTTCGGCGTCAGGACCGCGGCAAATGCGGCCTCCATCGCGCAATATGCAGATGCGGTCGTGGTCGGAACGGCTTTGATCGATGCCATCAAATCGACACTCGATGTGGCCAATAAAGGCACCATGAAAACAACGCAGGTGGTTGCGAGCCTTGTTGCAGAACTTGCCTCGGGCGTGCGTCAAGCCTCGCGATAGGAGTAGAGCATGAACTGGATTTCCAATGTCGTCCCGCCCAAGATCCGCTCTTTTCTGCGGCGTGAGACCCCTGAAAACCTCTGGGTCAAATGCCCCGAGAGCGGCCAGCTGGTGTTTCATAAAGATCTGGAAGCCAATCTTTTTGTAGTGCCCGGCTCCGGATTTCATATGCGCATGGCGACTAAGGATCGCCTCGCCGCCACTTTCGACAATGGTGTCTGGGAAGATATTGCAGTGCCAGAAGTGCCTCTCGATCCGCTGAAATTCAGGGACGAGAAACGTTATACCGACAAACTAAAAGACGCTCGCACCAAAACCGGACTTCAAGATGCCGTCAAAATTGGGTACGGCACCATCGAGTCGGTTTCGGTAACGGTTGCGGTTCAGGATTTCGATTTTATCGGAGGATCCTTAGGCATGGCCGCTGGTGAGGGTATTATCACCGGCCTGACAACCGCACTGCAGCGTAAAACGCCGTTTATCCTTTATGCCGCGTCCGGTGGCGCGCGGATGCAGGAAGGCATGTTTTCCCTGATGCAAATGCCACGCACAACTGTGGCTGTGCAACGCCTGCGCGAAGCTGGCTTGCCCTATATCGTGGTACTGACAAACCCAACCACGGGCGGTGTTACCGCCTCTTATGCCATGCTTGGAGATATCCACATTGCTGAACCAGGCGCACTGATCGGCTTCGCCGGGCCGCGCGTCATCGAGCAAACCGTGCGTGAAAAGCTGCCTGAGGGCTTCCAACGCGCCGAATATCTCAAAAATCACGGCATGGTCGACATGGTTGTGCCGCGTGGGGAGATGAAGGCGACTCTGGCCCGCATTTGCCGGCTTTTGATGCATATTCCCGCCGCAGCATGAGCGATATAGAGGCCTACTTTCAACGGTTTAACGCGCTTCATCCCAAAAAAATCGACCTTTCGCTGGGGAGGATGCATGAAATCCTCAAAGCGCTGGGTGATCCGCAGATGCGGCTTCCACCCGTCATCCATGTTGCGGGCACCAACGGCAAAGGCTCGACTGTGGCCTTTTTGCGCGCCATGCTCGAGGCCGCAGGGCAAAAGGTGCATGTCTACACCTCCCCTCACCTTGTACGTTTCAACGAACGTATCCGCCTGTCAGGGGTGCTTGCTACAGACGAACAATTGATGGGTGCGTTCGACACCTGTGAAAAAGCAAACAACGGTGCGCCGATCACCGTGTTTGAAATGACGACAGCGGCAGCTTTTCTGCTATTTTCTCAGGTTGAAGCCGATATTCTGCTGCTTGAAGTCGGATTAGGCGGCAGGCTCGATGCCACCAATGTCATAGACGCGCCCCTCGCTACGGTCATTACCCCGGTTTCGATGGATCATCCGGAATTTCTTGGCACCGACGTCGCTGGTATTGCCTTTGAAAAAGCGGGCATTATCAAACAGGGCTGTCCGGTGATTGTCGCTAACCAATCGCGGCTGACCGCTGATGTGATCGAGAGGCGCGCAGCCAAGCTTGCAGCGCCCATTTTAATTGGCGGACAGGATTTTTCCGGTCGTGAAGAGCAGGGCCGTTTCGTTTTTGAGGACGAAAACGGCTTGCTCGACCTTCCAAGGCCAAGATTGCCCGGGCGGCATCAGATCAGCAATGCAGCGACGGCCATCGCAACACTGCGCAAAATTGATCCTGATTTTTCCGCTCAAGCCATTGAAAAGGGTGTGGAACGCGCCGAATGGCCAGGACGGCTCCAGCGGCTGTCGCACGGTTTGCTCAAGCCCCATGCGCCAAAAAGTGCGGAAATTTGGCTCGATGGCGGGCACAATGTCGACGGCGGACGCGTTTTGTCTGAGGCCATGGCCGACATGGAAGAGGCGCATCCCAAGCCGCTGGTGCTCATTTGCGGCATGTTGTCGACTAAGGATTCCAGCGGCTTTTTGCAGTGTTTTGGCGGTTTAGCCAGCGAATTGATTGCAATTCACGTTGGCCACGCGCCTGAAGCAGGCCGTATGCCCGAAGAACTCGTGAAAATTGCCACATCGCTCAATATTAGCGCCAAAGCATCTACCGATGTCATTTCCGCGCTGGAACTGTTGCGCCACCGCCACTGGGACGTTGCCCCGCGTATCTTGATATGCGGATCACTCTATTTGGCGGGAGAGGTTCTGCAAGCCGATGGGACTGTTTTATCCTGAGCTGAACATGGGTCCGAATGCGGGGCGCGGCCATCATTTAGCCTTGGCAAAATCAGGCGCAACCGGGCCAAAACATGGCCAAAGACGTGCAAGCGCGTCGCAAGACGAACGTTCTAAATACTCTGACAAAAACAGCGCCGCCGAGGGTACGGCAGCGCTCTTGAACTAAGTTTCAAATTTACAGTGCGCCGCTGATCCAGCTTACCAGAGCGCTTTTGGGCGCCGCGCCAACTTTCTGTGCGGTGAGCTTGCCGTCCTTGAACATCATCAGCGCAGGAATGCCGCGAATTCCCAACTTGGCAGGAACGCCTTGGTTTTCATCAACATTCATTTTGACGATTTTTACCTTGCCTGCCATTTCAGCCGAAATTTCTTCAAGAGAAGGGCCGATCATTTTGCATGGGCCGCACCATTCTGCCCAGAAATCAACCACAACCGGAACTGCGGACTGGAGAACGTCGGTGTCGAATGTCGCGTCGGTTACTTTTGCGGTGGCCATGGTTGCCTCATTGGTTTCATCAGACTCAGAATGGAGCCTTGCTTACCAGTTTTAGGTAGGAATTACACCTGACTTCGTCAAGCTCTCCCCAGATCACACTTGCTACAATTCGCGGCCGCTCGGTTCACGCAGGGGAAAGCGCGTCCATCGCCCGTCTCAGCTTCACCGCGTCCAGCCAATCCACGGCTGGCTCCCGTGTCCATACGATGGCGGCGCTGATCCGGTGCTCAGGATAGATCTGCCCGAGCAGGGCGTAATACAGCGCCATCTGCCCGATAGCGGCCTCTCGCTTTGTGCCGCTTTTGAAATCCACAACAATCACCTCGCTCGGCAGGACCACAAGCCGGTCGATGCGGCCCAAAACCCGAAATTTTTTATCCCCATACGCCACTTCTCCGCAGATGCTGACCTCCGCACGCGCCTCAGGCGAAAACACGCTTTGCAGTTCGCTAAGGGCCAAGACGCGCATTGCCTCGTCGATGACACGCCGCCGCTGCACCCTGCTAAGGCCAGTGCCTTCGCGTTGCAGTAAAATATCGCCGATCAGATCGCGCCGCGCGTCCGGATAGGCAGGCAGAATTTGTAACAGCCGATGGATCATCTGCCCGCTAAGTCGCGCCTGCTCCCCGGCGGGCTGTGCGGCGATGGCCTCCTCGTTCACAGTGTCGCCGATGTCGTCGATGTCTGCCGCACTTAACAGGCTCGATGGCCGCAAGGGTGGCTGGGCTCCGGCTTCAAAACGCAGCGGTTGACGCAACCAGGCCGGAAGAGACTGCGGATCAGCGGGCGCTGCGGCTAGCTGGCC
>JANXSV010000167.1 GCA_025356505.1 Methylovirgula sp. | reverse complement strand
CCAGTTATCAGCAAAAGCGCGGCATTGGCGGCGGAATTCCACCACATCCACGTCATCCTTGTTTTTGCCCTTGGCGCGATATTCTTCCTCGATTTTCCACTCGATAGGCAGCCCGTGGCAATCCCAGCCCGGCACATAGTTTGAATCCTTGCCGGTCATCTGCTGCGAGCGGGTGACCACATCTTTCAGAATTTTGTTGAGCGCATGGCCGATATGGATATTGCCGTTGGCATAGGGCGGCCCGTCATGCAGCACGAATTTAGCGCGGGTTTTGGAGGCCTCGCGCAGCTGCTTGTAAAGGTCAATCTGCTCCCAGCGCGCCAGAATTTCCGGCTCTTTTTGCGGCAACCCTGCCCGCATCGGAAAAGCGGTCACAGGCAAATACAGCGATGGCGAATAATCTTTTTTTGGCAGCGTGGTCATGAGATCTCGGAAGCGGGTGCGAAAGTGTAATTCGTGGCCTCTCGCATAGCGGTTTTCACGACATTTTCCAATGATTAAAGCGCGCAAACCTAATGAGCGGTAACATCGCCAGCTTCCGCCGCTGCGGCCGCGAGAAAGCTCTCCTTGCAAAAAAGCACTTCTTGCAGGAGAGCAATTGGAAACTGTTTGCGATCATCACCATCTTCGGCGTGATCGTTCTGGGCTACACCGACATCCAGCCGCTGTTAGCCCGTTCGGCTATTTCACCGCAAACACCTTGAACGGCGTGCCCGCCAATTCAACCGGGGTGAGCCACGCCGGAATCTTGCCATCGCGCAGGTTAGCCGCAAGGCCATTCGGCGCTTTGGCCATCGACTGAAATTCATTGGCGGCGGGGCAGAATGCCAGATAGGTCGCGCCACTTTCGCGCACAAAGCCTTCCGCCTGCCCGACCGGCGATTTCCACGCTTGCAATGTCAAAGCAAGCCCACGGAAATCGCGGTGAAATGGCCCTGTCACGACATTATGGTCGGTGAAGGCCAAAAAGTGCGATCCCGGGTCAATCATTGACAGGATCGTGCCCTTGGGCAGATTGCGGAACGGGGTGAAGGCGTTGGCGGCGAAACATGCCGCGCCGTCTTCAGCCGCAGCAGCGCTGCCGCCTGCGCCGTCCTTGGGCAAGACCAGCGTCCACATTGTATCGCTCAAGGGCGCAAGCATCAGGATTGGCAATATTTTCATCCAGGCGCGGGGTGAATTTGCCGCGAAGCCAATGGCCGAGATACAGGCGTAAACACCGCCCAGCAAAATGACTGGCATGGTCAAGGGCGCCATGCGCACCTGCCAGAACACGCCGATATCGCCGATAAGGACAAAGCCTAGAACATAAGCCCAGCGCACGCGCGCCGCACCAGTGGATTTGGCCAGCGCAAAAATCATCGCCACTGTGCCAAGCAGCATCGGAATGGCGATGGGCAGATTATCCATCGGCTCCTGCCGCAGCAGAGTCGGCAGGGTTTTTGCCTCCATGACATTGTCGAGCCAGCCTTGACGCACAAGGTCGGGCACGGCGCTGAGCGGATCCTTCAACAGGCCGGGAAATAACGCTAAAATGGTGACAGCAACAAGGCCGCCGATGAGCGCAAGCGCGATCAAACGCCCCTTCACTTCAAACCGGGCCCCGATAGCGCTGAGCGCCAGAAAGCCGATACAGCCGAGAACAGCCGATCCGGCATGCACAATTGAAAACGCGTCGTAGGTCAGGTGGCCATAATTGGCAGGCGTGAAGGTCACAGCGAGCATCACCAGCGCGCTGAGCGCCAAGCTTGCCGAAAAATTGCGGATTTGGCTGACATAGCTTTCGCCCTTCACAGCATAGGTAAGGCCAATTGCGGCAATCATCACTGCAATGCTGGGCAGGTTCTCTATGCTGATCTGCAAGGAATAGGCCGCAACCACGCCGGCGCAGATTGCAAAGATTTTGCGCTGGCTGTCGAACATTTCGATCAACATCCATAGCAGCACCATGAGCAGAACGGCCTGAGTGTTGTGGTGATCGATCGAGCCGGGCGTAAACAAAGCTCCGGTGACCAGCGAAAACGCGGTCAGAAGCACGGCAAAGGCAGCGGAATCGCGCCCCATCAGCAATGTCGAAACCCGCGCGACAGCCAGAAGTTCTGCGGCAAACCACACACCGGCATTGACAATGCGCATCAGCCGCTCGGCTGTTTCGGCGCTGGCAAACAGCGAGAAGAACTTGACCATTGCCGCTTGGGGCACATCAAACAGCCGCGACCAATGCATCAACACGCCGCCCGGCGCATCCATACGATGTGAAACCATATCGAACCAGCCTTGGCCGTTCATCCAGTCGCGCACTTCGACCATTTTCATCGCGTCATCTGTGTCGATAAAGGCACCCGTGGTCCAAACGGTGACCAGCGTATCCCAGTTGAGCGCAAACCAGATCAATAAGGCACCTGCCAAAATGGGCAGCAGCGAGTTGGCTCTCCCCGCCAGTGACGATTGTTTCAAACCTGGCTGTGACGAACTTGGCTGCGACAGACTGAGATCAGTGGACATAAGGTGTTCTTCCTAAAAAGCTGCGGTGCTGCCGCGATCTTCTTCATCAGCTATCAACCTTTGTCGGTAATCCTTGACATTCAGTTAGCAAGCAAAGGTTTTTGAGCCGCCATGCCGTCCAAACCGTCGATCAAGCGCAAAACTGCGTCAAAACGCCCCGCGGCAGCCGCTTCTGCTGCGGCCATCGGCCGTGTCTCGGCACCGGATTTTGCCGAGGCGCTCAAGGCCACTTCGCCCGTTGCGGCCGGGTTGGTCGAAACCGCGCAGCGCAGCCATATGCAGCCGAGCGTGGCCGTCATCCTGCCATGTTACAACGAAGCCCTCGCCATTGCCGATGTGGTCAGAAGTTTTCAGCAGTCTTTGCCAGACGCCAAGATTTTCGTATTTGACAATCGATCAACCGACAACACCGCCGAAGTGGCACGTGCCGCGGGCGCGCAAGTGTTCTTGGAGCGCCGCGCCGGTAAGGGCAACGTCGTGCGCCGGATGTTTGCCGAGGTGGATGCCGATGTTTATTTGATGTGCGATGGCGATGGCACCTATGATGCCGCCAGCGCGCCCCAACTCATCAAAGCCGTCACCGATGACCATATGGACATGGTTATCGGTGCGCGCGCCAACATCCATCAAGAAGCGCACCGCGCAGGCCATGCCTTTGGCAATATGCTGTTTAACAGCATTTACCGAACGCTGTTTGGCAATGAATATGGCGATATTTTCTCCGGCTACCGCGCCTTTTCGCGCCGCTTCGTCAAAAGCTTTCCCGCTCTGTCGTCCGGTTTTGAGATTGAGACCGAGCTTTCGGTCCATGCCAGCCAACTCAAACTGCCGACCTGCGAAATCAGCCTGCCCTATGGAAAGCGGCAGGAGGGTTCAAAGTCCAAGCTGAATTCTGTGCGCGACGGCCTGAAAATCCTGAAAACCTTCATCATGCTGGCAAAAGAAACCCGCCCGGCGATGTTTTTTGGCAGCCTTTCGGGCGTGTTAGTGGCTCTTGCCGCAGTACTCGCGGTTCCACTGTTCACCACATTTGTCGAAACTGGCCTTGTGCCGCGCCTGCCGACGGCCATTTTGTGCACCGGGCTCATTTTGGTTGCCAGCCTATTTGCGATTGCGGGCCTCATTTTGGATAGCCTGACGCGCTTCCGTATTGAGAACAAACGCATTCTCTATCTGGCGATCAAAAAGGGCGGCATCTAGCAGCCCTTTCGTTTAGGCGCGCCCTAGTCCTGCGGTGCCCCTTCAAGAGCTTTCAAAGTGTCCGGATGCGGCATCGAAATGACGTTGTAGCCGCTATCGACGAAGTGAACCTCGCCGGTAACGCCGCTTGACAAATTTGAGAGCAGATACAGCGCCGACCCGCCAACATCCTCAATAGTGATGCTTTTGCGCAGCGGCGAATGCGCCAGCTGGAAATTATACATGAAGCGCGCGTCGTTAATGCCAGCTCCGGCCAAAGTGCGCACCGGCCCGGCCGAGATCGCGTTGACACGGATGCCGTCAGGGCCAAGGTCGGCGGCGAGGTAGCGTACGCTGGCTTCTAAGCCCGCCTTGGCAATACCCATGACGTTGTAATTCGGCATGACGCGGGTTGCGCCGCCGTAAGTCAGCGTCAAAAGTGAGCCGCCATTTGGCATTATTTTAGCCGCGCGCTGTGCCAGTTCCGTGAAGGAGAAACAGGAAATGACCATGGTGCGGGTGAAATTCTCGCGAGTCGTATTGTCGACATAGCGGCCTTTCAACTCATTCTTGTCAGAAAAACCGATCGCGTGAACCAGAAAATCTATCGTGCCCCATTTGGCCTTCAGCGCCTCGAAAACCGCATCCACAGAGGCGATGTCCTCAACGTCGCAGGACAGTAGAAAATCCGAGCCAACGGATGCTGCAAGCGGCTTGACGCGTTTGCCCAAAGCCTCGCCCTGATAGGTGAAGGCCAGTTCCGCACCCTCATTGTGCAAGGCTTGCGCAATGCCCCACGCGATGGAATGCCCATTGGCAACGCCCATGATGAGGCCGCGTTTGTTTTTCATAAGACCAGCGGCGCTTTGCATACGGTCGACGGCGCTTGGCAATCCGCGCGCGGAATTGGTGTTTTCAGCAATGGTCATAGGGCTCACGCGTCGATATGTTTGAAAAACAGCGTGGCATTGGTGCCGCCAAAGCCGAATGAATTCGAAAGCACGGTGCCGAGCTTCACATTGTCGATGCGCTTTTGCACGATATTCATATCGGCAAAGGCCGGATCCAGTTCATCAATATGGGCACTGGCGGCTATGAAATTATGCTTCATCATCAACAGCGAGTAGATCGCTTCCTGAACACCGGTCGCCCCCAGCGAATGGCCGGTCAGGCTCTTGGTGGCCGAAATCGGCGGGCACTTGTCCTCGTTGCCGAAAACTGTGCGGATGGCTTCGATTTCTTTGGCGTCGCCCACAGGCGTCGAGGTCGCG
>JANXSV010000179.1 GCA_025356505.1 Methylovirgula sp. | reverse complement strand
ACTGGCTTTCGGACTGATCGGGGTCATCATTTTTGCTGCGACTTTGCCGTTTTCCAGGCTCGCTGTGCCCGAACTTGGCCCGTGGTTCATCACCTTCGGGCGCGCCGCCATGGCTGGCACGATTGCACTCGTGGTTTTGCGCCTTTTTAAACGTCCGCTTCCGACCCGCACGCAGGTGATCCCGATTGGATTCGCCGCGCTTTGCCTGGTAATTGGATTTCCCATCTTCAGCAGCATGGCCGTGAAAACCATTCCAGCAAGCCACGCAGGCGTGGTTGTGGGCATATTGCCGCTTGCCACCTCGCTACTCTCGGCCTTGTTCTACAAAGAACGACCCTCGTTGGGATTTTGGATTTGCGGCGTTTTGGGAGCCTTGATTGTTGTTGCCTTCGCGCTGCGCCAGGGCGGTGGCAGCGCCAGCACCGGCGATTTTTATCTTCTGGCTGCCGTCGCCGCAGCGGCCATTGGCTACACTATATCGGCTAAGTTGAGCGCGGCGATGCCCGGCTGGGTGGTGATTTCATGGTGCGTGGTCTTTGCTTTGCCATTGACCGTTCCGGTAAGCCTCATCACCATGCCCGCCGATTTGCATGCTGTTGCGCTCTCCACCTGGCTGGCTTTCGCCTATCTGGGCACCATGAGCATGTATATCGGGTTCTTTGCATGGAACACCGGCATGGCCTTGGGCGGCACGGCCCGCGTCAGTCAGGTGCAGTTATTGCAGAGCTTTTTCACGCTGGCTTTTTCCAGCCTCATCAATCACGAGGTCATCGGTTGGGAAACATTGCTGTTTGCGGCCCTTGTTCTTGGTATGGTCGCATTAGGGCGGGTGTTCAGGGCGCGCTAGATTTTTATAGATTATATCGTCTTTATTTTGACACAAAGAATTTCGTCAAGCCAATACTGAATAAAATTTGCCAATAAAAGACACGTATAGAATCTATACTGTATAGATATAGCCTTATTCTTCGCCCTTTTATGGCCCCAATAGCCTGTTTTATGCCTCAGATCGAAATTATTAATTTGAGGTAATTATGATCGATTTGACAAAGGGCGTTGCTGCAATTGTTGTGATTTTATCCACAGCGGCACTCCCGGCAAATGCCTTTGCAGAAGAAGCGAATTTTGGTTTGCTTGGCGCACTCTTGGGCGCAAAAACGCCTGATCAAACGGAAGCAGCTCCAAAGCCTGCCGAAACTTCAGCCGACGAAGTCCCGACAAAAACCAAGAGCCAGAAGGGCAGGTCTGCAAGTCTGCGCGGCGCGCCATCTAGCAACATCAAGGTCCTGATCGCTCAGCATGCCGCCGCCAATGGCGTTCCGGTGGCTTTGGCAGATGCAATCGTGCGCATCGAGAGCCGCTACAACCCACGCGCCACCAACCACGGCGCCATGGGCTTGATGCAGATTAAAGCCCAAACCGCGCGCGGCGTTGGCTTTTCCGGGTCTGCGAGCGAATTGCTCAATGCCGATACCAACTTGCGCTATGGCATGAAATATCTGGCGCAGGTGTACAAAATTTCCGGTGGCAATGTGTGCAGCACGGTCATGCGCTATCAAACCGGCGTTGCAGCCACTCATCTTTCTGCGGCAAACCGCGCCTATTGCGCCAAGGCCAAAGCGATTATGGCGAGCCTCTGACATCTGTCAGCCGGGTATAACCAGACTTAAAACGGCGAATCCGGTTGACGGGTTCGCCGTTTTGGTTCTAGTCAGCCCTTCCAGTCGGTCGGGCGGCCGCTTTCGTTAAGAAAGAGGAAAGTCCGGGCTCCACGGAGAAATGGTGCCGGATAACATCCGGCGAGGGTGACCTTAGGGAAAGTGCCACAGAGAGGAAACCGCCATTCTGCCCGGCCCCGAAACGTCGCAAGACCTTTGGGAGGTTTGGCCTAAGAATGGTAAGGGTGAAAGGGTGCGGTAAGAGCGCACCGCGCGAGCAGCAATGTGAGCGGCACGGTAAACCCCACCAGGAGCAAAATCGAATAGGGATGACAGGGCTTCGGTCCAGGCCTGCTTCGGGTCGTCGTCCGGGTAGATTGCTTGAGGCGGATAGCAATATCCGTCCCAGATGAATGGTCGCCGCGCATGGGGAAACTCATGCCTTACAGAACCCGGCTTACAGACCGGCTGGAGTCTCTTTTTCTGTAGTAATTTCGCCCCCATAATTTCGCACGGATATTTTCACTTGGAATTTAGGCCGCCGCTTCGTATGGCTTAGACCATGACCGAACCTGCCAAATATGCCTCGCATTTCATGCGGCTTTCCTGCGACGAGCCAACAGCCGACGCTCTTTCAAATATCCTGATGGAGCATCTTGACCCGGACGAGACAGCCGTTTCGGTTTTCGAGGTTGAGCCCAATGCCGCCGCATGGGTGTCGAAAGACTGGCGTTTGGAAGTGTATTTTCAGGATGCGCCGGATGAGGCCTTTTTGCGCGAACTGGTCAGCGGCGCGGCGGGCCCGGAAGCGGCCGCTAAGCTCGAATTTGGCCTCCTCGCCCAAACCGATTGGGTCGCGGCGTCGCTTGAGGGCCTGGTTCCGGTCAGGGTCGGGCGCTTCGTTGTCCATGGCGCGCACGACCGGCAAAGTGTGCGTAGCCACGAGATAGGGCTGGAAATCCCCGCAGCGCTGGCTTTTGGCACCGGACATCACGGCACAACACGTGGCTGTCTCACTGTGTTGATGCAGGTGCTTAAGCGTCGGCGGCCTATCGCCGTGCTCGATGTTGGCACCGGCACCGGGGTTTTAGCGCTGGCGGCGGCCAAAGCGCTCAAAAGCTTTGTCGCTTCCGGCGATATCGATCCGATTTCCGTTGAAGCGACCATCGGCAATGCGCGCCTGAACGGGGCCGGGCCTTGGCTCAAACCCGTTACGGCGGTTGGCGTGCGCCATCCGGCTTTTTACGGCAAATATTATGATCTGATTTTTGCCAATATTCTGGCAAAACCGCTTCGGCTGCTCGCCCCGTCCATCTGCGCGCGGGCGTCCCATGGCGCCGAATTGATTTTGTCAGGGCTGCTTGCCAGCGACGTGGCCGGGGTGCTCAGCGCCTATCGCGCGCAGGGCTTTGACCTGAAACGCAAGATCATGATCGACGGCTGGGCGACGCTATTGTTGGCGAGAGGCGGAAGAGTGTACGGCTGCCGCCTCCCAAGCAGGCAGGAATAAGAACGTCTGAACTACTCCGCTGCTTCCACCTGCGCCGGTTTACCCGCGCGCTCAGCCTTCAGCAATTCCGCCACCAAAAACGCCACTTCGATCGCCTGTTCGGCATTGAGTCGCGGATCGCAATAGGTGTGGTAGCGGTCATGCAGATCCATATCGGTGATAGCCCGCGCGCCGCCCGTGCATTCGGTGACGTTCTTGCCGGTCATTTCCAGATGGATGCCACCCGCATAGGTGCCTTCGGACTGATGGACTTGGAAGAACGAGCGGATTTCACCCATAATCCGGTCAAACGGGCGGGTTTTATATCCCGAAACCGCCTTGATCGTATTGCCGTGCATCGGATCGCAGGACCAGACCACGTTACGGCCTTCGCGCTTCACTGCACGCACCAGCGCGGGCAAATGATCTCCCACTTTATCCGAGCCGAAGCGCGCGATAAGCGTCAGACGCCCGCCCTCGTTTTCAGGGTTCAGAATATCAATCAACTTGAGCAGGCCGTCCGCAGTCATCGACGGGCCGCATTTGAGGCCAATCGGATTTTTAATTCCGCGCATATATTCAACATGGGCGTGGTCGCTCTGGCGGGTACGATCGCCAATCCACAGCATATGACCTGAGGTGGCATAGTGATCGCCGGTCGTTGAATCGACGCGGGTAAGCGCCTGCTCATAACCAAGCAGAAGCGCCTCATGCGAGGTGTAGAAATCGGTCTGGCGCAACTCAGGGTGCGCTTCAGCGTCAAGGCCGATAGCGCGCATGAATTCCAGCGTCTCGGTGATCCGGTCCGCCAGCGCCTGATAGCGCGCGGCATTCGGGCTGTCTGCCAAAAAGCCAAGCATCCAGCGATGGGCATTTTCCAGATTTGCATAACCGCCTGTCGCAAAAGCGCGGATCAGGTTCAGCGTCGCTGCCGATTGGCGATAGGCGCTGAGCTGGCGCTGCGGGTCCGGCACGCGTGAAGTTGCTGTAAAGTCAATGTCATTGACAATATCGCCGCGATAGCTGGGCAGCTCGATGCCGCCGATGGTTTCAGTATTGGCCGAGCGTGGCTTGGCAAACTGCCCGGCAACGCGGCCAACCTTGACGATTGGCGAGGCTGCACCAAAGGTCATCACCACGGCCATTTGCAAAAACACGCGGAAAAAGTCACGGATGTTATCCGCCGAATGTTCGGCAAAGGCTTCTGCGCAATCGCCGCCCTGCAGTAGGAACGCCTCGCCTGCGGCAACCTTGGCCAGCTGCTTCTTGAGTTTGCGTGCCTCACCGGCAAAAACCAGCGGCGGAAACCCGGCAAGCTGGCGCTCAACGTCGCTGAGTGCAGCCGCGTCGGGATAAAACGGCATCTGCTCAACAGGTTTTGCCCGCCATGAGTCTGAGGTCCATTTTCCGCCACGCATCTCAACCATTGTCATATCTCCCGTGGCAGGGGTTCATCCCTCGCCAAAAACTGTGCCTATATACGCTTTTAAGCCGGTGAGACAAGAAATTACCGTGGTGTGAGCATCTTCCCGCGCTTGAAAGCTCCAGTTGGTCTACGAAACCGGAGTAACAATGCGAACAGCATCTATTCTGCTGGTTTTTGCAGCCATTTTGGCGCATTTTAAGATATCAAAGCCGGATTCGTAAAAATTTGCGCCAGTTTTCTGCACTTATTGCCATTCTCTCCTCGGTTTTCGTGCTTATCATCGGCAATGGCCTGATGAACACGCTCGTGGCCTATCGCGCCAAGGTCGATCATTTCCCTGACATCACCATCGGGCTCATCGGCTCGCTCTATTTTGTCGGTATGCTCGCCGGCACCGTCGCCGCGCCCTTCATCATCCGCCGCGCCGGGTATATCCGCGCTTTTGCCGCGCTTACCACGATTTCGGTGATCGCCGCGCTGGCTTTCCCCATCGCGCTCAATCCCTATGTGTGGATGGTGCTGCGCGCGCTCATTGGTTTCTGTTTTGCCGGGCTCTATGCGGTGATCGAGGTCTGGGTCAACACCTCCGCCGAGCCGAGCCGCCGCGGCCACACCTATTCTTTGTATCAGCTTGTTACCTTCGCTGGCAGCACGCTGGGTCAGCAAGCTTTCAGCCTGGGAGACGCGCAGACGTATCAGCTGTTTTCGATAGGGGCGATATTCTTCGCGCTGGCGATCCTGCCCATGGCTTTCACAAGATCCGACCCTCCTTCGGCCCCCAAAAGTGCACAATTCCGCCTGTTTTGGTTGATGAAACAATCGCCCATCGGCACAATGGCGGCTTTGATCGTCGGCTGTTGCAACGGCACCTTCTGGTCGCTCGCAGCGGTTTATGGCATCGGCATCGGCCTCTCTGCGCAGAGCATCGGCCTTTTCACCACGTTTATCGTGCTGGGCTCCGCCATTGCCGTTTGGCCATTTGGCCGCCTGTCAGATCGGCTCGGACGCCGCGTGGTGCTCTTGGGGCTCGTTCTGGCCTCCATGTGCATGGAAATCACCATGGTGATGTTGCAGAAACCGTCCATAACGCTGCTCTGCGGTGCGGGCTTTTTCCTCGGCGGTTTCATGTTTTCGCAATATTCGCAGGCCATGACCCATACGACTGATCGTGTCGGGCCTGAATACGCGTTGCAGGTTTCAGCCGGACTGCTTGCGCTCTATTGTATCGGCGCAATCTTCGGGCCGGTTTCGGCGTCGAGTTTAATGCTGCACTTTGGGCCGCAGATGCTGTTTGTGCAGGCGGCAGTTGTGCATGCTGTTCTGGCGCTGTTTATCGTGTACCGGATGCGCGAAAAACACGCCCCGGCGCCAACACAGCAAGCTAAAGAACCATCATTGGCGCAATGAGCGTTTGCGCGCGCTCTAGCGGGCGACTTATTACCGGATCACTTGCCGCGATACGCTGCGCATGGTCACCAGTTCTTCCGCTGCGGTCGGGTGCACGGCCATGGTCGCGTCAAAGTCAGCCTTTGTCGCCCCCATCTTCACCGCAATGCCTAGCAATTGCGCCATTTCACCAGCTTCATGTCCCATAATATGAACCCCGACCACTTTATCGGTTGCGGCATCGACGATAATTTTCATCAAAGTGCGTTCAACATTGCCCGACAGCGTCGACTTCATCGGACGAAAATTGCTTTCGAAAATGTTCAAAAGCGGAAATTTCTCACGCGCCTGTGCCTCTGTAAGGCCGACTGTGCCTATTTCCGGCGTGGTGAATACCGCGCTGGCCACATTGGTATGGTCGACGCGGACATCCTTGCCGCCAAATAGCGTGTCGGCAAAAGCATGGCCCTCACGAATGGCGACAGGCGTTAAATTGATCCGGTTGGTGACATCGCCCACAGCGTAGATGCTCGGCACATTGGTGCGCGAATAACCATCCACCTTCACCGCGCCGTCGCTATCAAGCGTTACGCCCGCGCTCTCAAGGCCAAGGCCGTGTGTGTGCGGCTTGCGTCCGGTGGCAACCAGCAGCTGGTCAACATCCAGGGTGCTGCCATCCGAAAGCGCGAGTTTCAAACCCGCATCGGTTTTGGAGACATGCGTCGGCACGATGCCAAACTTCAGGTCAACGCCAGCATGTTGAAGCTCTTGGCGCAACCCCTCGCGCATGGACTCGTCGAAGCCGCGCAAAATATTATCGCCGCGCAACATCAAGCTGACCTTTGCTCCCAGGCGCACAAAGAGCGATGCAAATTCAACAGCAATGTAGCCTGCGCCGACGATAGCCAGACGCGCTGGAAACTGTGTCATATCAAAGATTTGATCAGACGTGAGCGCATGCTCCACGCCAGTCAGACCCTGCATCCGCGCTGGCGCGCCACCAGTGGCGATCAGGATAGTCTTTGCGGTAATTTGCTTGCCCGAGGCAAGTTGCACGCTGTGCGCTCCGGTGACCACGGCGCGCTCTTCGTGAATAACGACGCCCGCCTTGGCCAAATTGGCACGGTAAATGCCCGAGAGCCGCGTGATTTCGGCTTCCTTATTGCTTTTCAGCTTGGCCCAGTTGAACTCCGGTTTCGGAATGCTCCAGCCATAGCCTGCGGCATCGGCAAAATCATCGGCGAAACGGCTGGCATAGACATAGAGTTTTTTGGGGACACAGCCCCGGATGACGCAGGTGCCACCGATGCGGAACTCTTCCGCGATAGCTACCTTGGCGCCGTAGCCTGCCGCGATGCGCGCCGCACGAGTTCCGCCTGAGCCAGCGCCAATGCAAAAAAGATCCACATCAAACTGGCTCATAACAGTCTCCCCCAAACCTGCGCTGCAACCTGAATTTTAGAACTCGATATTCTTCTTTTTAAACTCTGCGCGCAGACGCTCGATCATGTCCACGGACAACACCCGCTGCCACGCCTGCATTGATGTCACCAGCTTGTTCAGCATGTCCGGCTGAGCAGCAACATATTTCTTACCGGACTCGCTGGTAAAAAATGCCACGGAGTTTTTCAATTCATCTTCAGATAAGTCTGCCGCAAATATCTTGGCGGCAACATCCAACATTTCCTTTTTGCGGACATCAAACTCCGGACGGATTGTCTTCAGCGTATCCTCGACCTGTGCCTTTAATTCAGGGCGTGTCTGGGTCAAGGTGCGCTGTGTCTGCGCGACAAGATTTGAAATGACATTGTCGAGGGACCTTGTCGCACCACTGGCATCAGCCAGTTGCCGCCCGAGCTCGATCTGGGCAGGGGTAGGGTCTGCCGCCCATGCTGGCGCGCTCAGGCTCAAGGTCAATCCGCCTGCAATTGCAGCACGCATCAGGGAGGAACTCAGGAAGTTAAAAGTCACATTGATCTCCATTCTCGTAGATTTCAGAATTCTCATAAATTTTTGGATTCTTGCACATTTCAGGTGACGGCGCCCATCATGCGCAATCCCTCAGGCGTCGCGATAATCGCCCCGCTACAAATTCCGATAAACAATCCGTGCGCCACCATGCCCGGTATTTGCGATAAATCTGCGGCCAGTTTGCCCGGGTTCGCGATTTTGTTGCAATGGCAATCCAAAATCCAGTGACCACTGTCGGTGACAAAATTACGGCCATCGGGGCGAAGCCGCATAACAATTTCGGTGTTGCATCCGTGCCGCGTCAGCACCTGCGCCAGATGGAGCTTTGTTGCTTCCATACCGAAAGACACAACTTCGATTGGTAGTGGAAACGCGCCAAGCGTGGTCACAATCTTACTGGCGTCGGCAATCACAACCATGCGGCGTGATGCGCAGGCAACGATCTTTTCGCGCAAATGTGCGCCGCCTCCGCCCTTGATCAGGTTCATGTCGGGGTCGATCTCGTCCGCGCCATCGACAGTTAAATCGAGCCGTGGCGTCTCATCAAGCGTGGTAAGCGGAATGTTCAGTGCGGCGGCCTGCGCGCGCGTGGCCTCTGATGTGGGAACGCAAAGCACCTTCAGGCCGTGCTGGACGCGCGAACCTAGCAGATCAACGAAATGTTTCGCGGTGGAACCGGTGCCGAGGCCAAGCTTCATGCCGTCCTGCACAAG
>JANXSV010000163.1 GCA_025356505.1 Methylovirgula sp. | reverse complement strand
GGGGCGTGGATCGAAACTCCTTCAAGGATTGCGTCGATAACTTCAAAAGTCGTCGCTCCTTCACGGGGGCGTGGATCGAAACCTACTGCGGCCACGACGGGGCTTAAAGTTCAGCTGTCGCTCCTTCACGGGGGCGTGGATCGAAACGCGTATGACGCAATCCTAACCGAGCTCATGGCGCGTCGCTTCCTCACGGGGGCGTCAATGTTGCCCGACAGTGGCGCGGTTTATGAAAGAAATGGGATTACAGGGCGTTATTCGCGGCAAGCCGACTCGAACGACGTTTGCGGCCAAAGCCGTTCAATGTCCACGCGATCATGCTAATCGACAGTTCTTCGCGCCAAGACCCAACTTTCTCTGGGCCTCGGATTTTACTTATGTCTCCACCTGGCGCGGCTTTGTTTATGTGGATTTCGTCACTGATGTCTTTGCCCGCAGGATTGTCGGCTGGCGGGTCAGCCGGACAGCACATGCAGGTTTCGTCCTTGATGCCCTCGAACAGGCCCTTCATGACAGAAAGCCTATTCATCACGGCGGATTGGTGCATCATTCCGCCAGGAGAAGCCAATATTTATCGATAAAGTACGCTGAACGCTTGGCGGAAGGCGGGATCGAGCCATCAGTTGGCAGCGTTAGGGACTCATACGACAACGCGCTCGCCGAGACGATCAACGGGCTTTATAAAGCCGAAGTTATTCGCCGACGAGGGCCGTAACGCAGTTTCGAAGCGGTTGAATTTGCAACATTGGAATGGACTGGTTCAATAATCGGAGGTTGCTGGAGCCCGTCGGCAATATTCCGCCTGCCGAAGCTTAAGAAAGACACTACGCCATGCTCGACGAACGACAAGAGGCTGCTGAACTTAAACAAACAGGCCTCAGGCAATCCCGGCGCGGTTCAGTGCGACCGCCTTCCAACATATCTACTTCACTAGCGTCGGTACTGATTTAATAGTGTGAATTCAGCAAAAGGCCACCTCGAGTGATAGTGTGAATTGGCTATTTCACACTATCACACCTATTTGAACGATTCTTGGCGTGGGAGAGCAAGCGCGAGTTGCTGCTTATGACCGAGCACTATGCAAGCTAAAGTCTGTTTGTATGTCGTTTTGAAAATTCTAATTTGACATCTGAATAATATTGTTTAAGTTCAGTATCTTATGTATAAATTTGGCGGAGAGGGGGGGATTCGAACCCCCGATAGGCTTGCACCTATGCCGCATTTCGAGTGCGGTACGTTCAACCACTCTGCCACCTCTCCTTGCGCGATGGAGCCGACCGGGCATATTGCGCCTGTTCAACTGGTTAAGCGCGGATTAGCATGGGCAAAGCCGTGATACAAGGGGACTTGCATTGCGGCTCAAATTATCTGCTCAAAGTCGGAGCTGGAACTTAGGTTGAGCCGGAGCTGCGATCGCGGCAGGCACATGCTTCTTTTTCCATGCCGTTTGTGCGGGCAGAAGTGCGCGGGCGGCTTGGATGGTGCGCTTGCGCCTTGCACATGCGCCGCCTAATGTTGCGTGACACAGTTTAAATTTGGAGTTTGGCCTTAATGATTCTGTATTCCTCGCCCGCGTCGCCCTTTGGCCGCAAGGTGAAAATCGCCGCAAAATTGCTTGGCCTATGGGACAGGCTGACTATTGTCGTGGCTGACACCCTTGACCCGGCAGACCCGATCCGGGCGCAAAATCCGCTCGGCAAGATCCCCACGTTGGTTCTGGAAGACGGCACCGGCCTCTATGACAGCAGCGTGATAGTGCAATATTTGCAGGAGCTTGCCGGTGGCGAAGCGCTGATTCCCAAATCCGGCGTTGCGCGCATGATGATGCTGCGGGCGGAGGCGCTGGCGGACGGGATCGAGGACGCATCGCTGTTGCAGGTGATGGAAGGCCGCTTTCGCGACCAGGATAAAATCGAGCCAAAATGGATGACACATCAGGCAGGCAAAGTTGAGCGCGGTCTGACTTATCTCGAAGCCAATCTGCCCTCTGAAGCACCCAACCTGGCCGCCATTGCCACGGCCTGTGCGCTTGGATATCTCGATTTACGTTTTGCCGGTGCGTGGCGTGCGGCGCATCCGAAATTAGCCGGTTGGCTGTCGCGCTTTGAGGCTTTGGTTCCGGCCTTTGAAGAAACGAGAGCAAAATAACAAAAAGCCCGGCTAAAGATCAGCCGGGCTTAACTTCAGGCTTGATCCTAGAAGTGATAGTTGACGCCAACTTTCACAGCAGAGTCTTTCAGGCCAACACGGGCAACGTCTGGCGTTCCAGCGAAAGCGGTCTTGTTGCCAAGCGAGGTGTAGAGATATTCAGCCTTTGCCGAAATGTTGTTGGTGAAGGCATATTCGATACCTGCGCCAAGAGCATAGCCACCGCGGCCGCTACGATCGCTCAGGCCGGCAACAGGGTTGTTGGCGTGAATTGTGCCATATGCCAAACCGCCGGTTGCGTAAACCAATGCGCGGTCAGCTGCAAAGCCCAAACGGCCGCGAAGCGTGCCAACCGAGGTCAAACGAACCGCACCCACATGGGTCGGGGCTGTGTACTGCGCGTGGCCTGCGATATTTGCTGCATCGTAGTCACCTTCGACACCGGCGACAAACTGGCCGATCTGATAGTTGTAACCGGCTGTAACACCGACCAAACCGCCCTTGGCAGAATTAAACCCTGCCGGTGCAGCCTGCTTGGTGAATGAGCCAGTGCCGTAGCCTGCGTTCGCACCGACATAAAAACCGGTCCAGCTGAAGGCGGTTGGAGCAGGCGCATAGGTCTGAACCGGGGCCGGTGCCTTCTTGCGGCTTGGCAAGTCAGCGGCCTGTGCAGAAACGCCTGCGGAAAGAGCTGCAAATGCAACGCCGATTAAAAGAAATTTTTTCATAAACTCAACTCCTGATTTTAAACTGTATCGGACGGCCGCTTGTCGCACTTGGACATGACCGGCACCGGATGACTTCACTTATACGCTTAAAGGTTACTAAAGTCTGTTGCACTGCCACAACATAACAACTCCCAAATGTGGCTGTAATTTGGCAAGTATTAGATGGAATTTAGACCAATGTATTCGCATGTATTAATTAGTTAATACTGTAATAAAACAATGAGTACAATTTTATTAACGGTGAAATTTCAACAGCAATGGCGGGATTTATTATGGTTTACAAATTAATAATATAGATATTTTAATAAATTTTTATCCATCCACACTTTGATACCGTTCATAAATAAGACGCGAGTTGGTTGGAAAAAACGCTGCTCCCGTCTATTTCAAGGTTTAAGCAGCGCTGGCCAAACATGTTTTGAAAAGAAAATCTGTCATGACGATCCTGAACAATGATCAAAAAACACGAAATGTGGCGCTGGTAACCGGAGCGGCGAAACGGATTGGACGTGAAATCGCGCTAAACTTGAGTGCTGCGGGTTTCGATCTGGCCATACATTGCCACCGGTCGCGCGCAGACGCGGAATCGCTGAGAGCGCAGATTGTCAAAGCTGGGGGTGTTGCGGAGATTTTTGCGGCGGACTTATTGGACACAAATGCCGTGGCAGCGCTTGTTCAAACGGTGAAAGCAGCGATGGGCCCGATTTCCCTGCTGGTGAACTGCGCATCCTTGTTTGAATTTGACGCTATGGGCCAACTTGGCACGGCCATCTGGGGCAGGCATATGATGGCCAACCTTCAAGCTCCGGTGTTTTTATCGCAAGCCTTTGCAGATCAGGCGCCGATGGACGCTTGCATCGTCAATATCATCGACCAAAGGGTGTGGAAACTGACCCCGCAGTTCTTCTCCTACACATTGAGCAAGGCTGCACTATGGACAGCAACCCAGACCATGGCTCAGGCGCTGGCGCCGCATGTGCGGGTCAACGCTGTCGGGCCTGGGCCAACTTTGCCAAGTGCGCGGCAGCAACAGGCGGACTTCGACGCTCAAGTGGCGATGATACCGCTGGAGCATGCCGCCTCGCCGCAGGATATTGCCGCCGCTGTACTCTATTTGGCCAAGGCAGGGTCGGTTACGGGGCAAATGATTGCCGTGGATGGGGGGCAGCATCTGGCATGGCGCACTCCGGATGTCATTTCCGGGGCGGAGTAGAGCCGCTGTTGGCCACGTCGCTCGTGGCTGCATCCAACAGAGCTGCTAAATCTTGCGGCTCTTTGGGGAAGCCCGCTCGGATCCAGAGGGATTGCAGACGTTTGAGAGCGAGACCGACATGCTTGCCCGGATCAATCCCCCGCGCAAGCAGATCCGCGCCGGTGAAGGGTAAGGTTGGCTGGGGCGTATCGGCAACGAAGCGCGATGCTGACACCCAAGCCTGATCGTCGATTGCGGCAGCGCTTTGCGCATGTGCCAACGACAGAGCGAGGGCACATGCGGCTTTGCCATGATCGAACATCAATTCGCGCAGGCGGCCTTTATCTGGCGGATGATGCAGCCCCTGCATCGGGACGTATACAGCGCCAGCCATTGTCAGGCGTTCCGTATCCGCATTTGGCAGCCTCAAGCTTTCACGCAAGCGCGGGATGTCGTTTGTGGAGAACAGTGCGAGTGCGGCCAGCCGGGCGATGGCGTCGGGTTGGCGTCCGGCGTAAGCGTCGAGTGCGATATAGCGATCAAGCCGCGCCGGATTGCCTATGCCGCTCAGGATTTGCTGTAATATGCCGCTGTCGCTCATGGTTTTGAACACTTGAGGCGCACGGCGGGTGAGCAGCGTTTTTAAAATTTCTTGGCCGATGCGCTCTTTCGAGATGCGCTTCAAGCCAAAACGATTGTTGATGATGGCGTGCAGTGCATCGGGGTCAAGCGGACCTTCGCCATAGGCCGAGGTAAACCGGAAAAACCGCAGAATTCGGAGATAATCCTCCTTGATGCGGGTGTCCGCATCGCCGATGAAGCGAATGTTGCGCGCGGCAAGGTCAGCCTCACCATTGGTGTAGTCATGCAAAGTGCCATCGGCGGAAACCGACATCGCGTTTACGGTGAAATCGCGGCGCTGTGCATCGGCATTGAAATCAGTGCCGAACAGCACTTGCGCGTGGCGACCGTCGGTTGCGACGTCTTCGCGCAGGGTTGTGACCTCAAACGTATGGCCGTCGCAGATCAGTGTGATCGTGCCGTGGGCGATGCCGGTGGGCAGAGCGCGCCATCCGTTGACGCTGGCGATGGCCATGACCTCGTCCGGCGTGGCCGTGGTGCCAAGATCGATATCGGCGACGGGC
>JANXSV010000161.1 GCA_025356505.1 Methylovirgula sp. | reverse complement strand
GGCGGCGGCTGCCAATCGGTTTGTGATCGATCGGCGGGTTGATCCGTGTATGTCCGAGGTGTTCCCGTGGGAGCAGATTCCGCTCGCGCACACCAAAATGTGGAAGAACGAACACGCCCCGGGAAACATGGCCGTGCTGGTCAACAGCCCGCGTGCCGGACTGAAAACCCTCGACGATGTGATTGCAGCGAAAGCGCTTTAAAAATGCGCTTTTCTGGCCTGATTTTATGGCCAGAGGACGGGACCTCCTTTTGCGAAAGATTCACAATTTTTGATTTATGACAATGATATCATGATCTTGAGTGAAGAAATCTTGGCCGGATTTTGTGGGCGTTTCATGGCTAACGTCGGCCAAGGTCGGCCAAACCGGGCCACAGAAAGCGCTTTCAGTGGCCATTGGCTTTAAATTCGCGCTTATATCAGACGGTCGCGCTCTGGCCTGAAATCAGCAGCGAATCATTTCGAGCGACCAGCTTTTGGATGAAATCAGGCCAAATGCTTCCAGGCCGGTGCAAGGCCTGAGGTACGAGTACAACAGCAGACTTGGTGCTTACTTCACCACGACCGTCACACTGAAAATGATAGGTCCTTTGGACCGATTGTCTGAGCCGACAGCCCGTACTTTGAAGCCATCGGAGCCGACAAAGCCTGGCTTTGGTCTGTAGCCGAAAGCTGAAAGACTTACGGCTGCAGCTGTTCCGTTTTTCGGCGCTTCGACGACGTTGATGCTATCAACCATGCCGCCGCGCATCTGCAAGCCGACCCCACAGGATTCGCCCTTCGACATATACATGGTTACATCGGAATCACTGCCCCAGATGAAGGATGATCCTTTAACTTCGCAGGCAAAAGCAGCAGTGCTCAGAAAGGCAGATGCGGTGAGGGCTGCGAGCCCTGAATAAAATTTCATATTTTCCCTTTTAAGATAATTTTTAAATTAACGCTCCGGAGCGTCGTTGAAGGCCCAAGCGAAGTCAATCACGCTGCCTGCACTTTACCCAAGACGATCTGCCGCACATTGTTCGCGCGGCAGGAACGCGCGGCAGGAAACGCGCGGACATAAACGCGCGCACAAAAACGGGCGGGAAATATTAATGGCGAAAATGACGATGCCCGGTGAATACCATGGCAAGGCCAGCCTCGTCGGCTGCTTTGATTACGTCGTCATCGCGCATAGAACCGCCCGGCTGGATGATGGCAGTTGCACCTGCCTCTGCTGCAGCAACGAGGCCGTCGGCGAATGGGAAAAACGCATCGGAGGCAACCACAGAACCAACCGCAAGGCTGGTTTCCAGCCCTTCGGCCTTGGCGGCTTCGGAGGCCTTATGAGCAGCGATGCGGCTTGAATCGACACGGCTCATCTGCCCCGCGCCGACACCAACGGTTGCGCCCTGTTTCGCATAGACAATTGCGTTGGACTTGACATGTTTGGCCACGCGGAAGGCGAATCGCATGTCCTCAAGCTCTTGCGCGGTGGGCACACGCTTGGTAACCACGCGTAGCTCCATATCATCAACGCTGACGTTATCGCGCGATTGAACCAGCAATCCGCCG
This sequence comes from Methylovirgula sp., assembly GCA_025356505.1. GTDB lineage: Bacteria > Pseudomonadota > Alphaproteobacteria > Rhizobiales > Beijerinckiaceae > JANXSV01. The sequence goes on along the minus strand of JANXSV010000161.1, from coordinate 1,081 downwards.
GCCAATGAGCGAACGTTGAGGCCTTTTGCGCGCGGGTCGGGCAGGGCCTGCGTGATTAAAAGACGCAGGTTTTTCTTGGTGGCGATGATGTCTTTCGCGGCATCCGAAGCGCCGGGCGCGATAATGACTTCCGTGAAAATTTTGACAATTTCCCGCGCCGCTTCAGCATCGAGCGGCTGGTTGAGTGCTACGATGCCGCCAAAAGCCGATGTCGGATCACACCGCAACGCCGCAAGATAAGCGTCCTTGAGCGATTTTCCTGTGGCGACGCCGCAGGGATTGGCATGTTTGATGATCGCCACTGCTGCGCGCTTTTCGGGGCTAAACTCGGCAACGAGCTCATAAGCTGCATCCGTGTCGTTCAGATTATTGAATGAGAGCGGTTTTCCCTGAACCTGCACTGCCGTGGCGACGCCGGGGCGCGAGACGGGGCCTTTATAAAAGGCGGCGCTCTGGTGCGGATTTTCGCCATAGCGCATCACTTCTGCAAGGGTGCCGCCAAAGGCGCGAAAGGCTGGAGCTTCTTCGCCAATCTGTTCAGCCATCCAGTTTGAAATCGCCGCATCATAGGAGCCGGTGCGCGCGTAGGCTTTTTGCGCAAGTTTTTTGCGCAGCGCCAAGCTTGTGCCGCCGTTCTGTTCGAGTTCGCTCAAGATGACGGCGTAATCATCAGCGTCAACGATCACTGCGACATCGGCGTGATTTTTGGCGGCAGCGCGGATCATGGCCGGGCCGCCAATGTCGATGTTTTCGATACAGTCGTCAAAATTGCCGCCGCGCGCTAAAGTGGCTTCAAATGGATACAGGTTGACCACGAGCAAATCGATGGGGCGAATGTCATGCGCCAGCATGGCTGCTTCGTGTTCCGGGTTTTCACGGATGGCGAGCAAGCCGCCGTGAACCTTTGGATGCAGCGTCTTGACACGTCCATCCATCATTTCCGGAAAGCCAGTCAGGTCCGAAACATCAATCGCCGGAATGCCAGCCGCGTTGAGCGCCTTATGCGTTCCGCCTGTTGAAATAAGTTCCACACCCAGTTCGTGCAGCTTTTGACAAAATGGCAGCAGGCCGGTTTTGTCGG
>JANXSV010000154.1 GCA_025356505.1 Methylovirgula sp. | reverse complement strand
ATTCCGAGCGCATTTTTATGGGGGGTTCTGGCCGGAATCGTGCGCTTTGTTCCCTATGTGGGAGCGGCGATAGGGCTGCTGCCCCCGCTTTTGGTTGCCTTTGCTTTTGATCCGGGCTGGAGCGCATTTTTGTGGACGCTCGGTATGTTTGCCGTAATCGAGCCGATTGTCGGCAATGGCATCGAGCCGGTTCTTTACGGACATAGTTCCGGACTTTCCCCGCTTGCGGTGGTGGTTTCAGCGACAATATGGGCGTTTTTGTGGGGTGCCGTCGGCCTCGTGTTGGCCACGCCGCTGACGATCTGTCTGGTCGTGATGGGGCGGCATATCTCGCGGTTGGAGTTTATAGATATTCTATTGGGTGACAGCCCGCCGTTGACACCCGACGAAATGTTTTATCAGCGGATGCTGGCCGGGGATCCGCGCGAGGCCGGGCAGCATGCTGTCAAATTTTTGCAGGGTCGGGCGCTGTCAACTTATTATGATGAAATCGCATTGGTGGCCATCCGCCGCGCGCATCTCGATATCGTTCGTCACAAGGTGGACGGCACGCGCCTGACCACTTTGCTTAACTCGATACAGCAGTTAATTGCCTCTCTCGATTCTGTCAGAGACAAGCCGCTGAGGCGGCGGCGTCTCGATGCCGAGACTGCCGATGCATTTCGCAAAGTTCGGATGGACAGGCCGGGACTGCGGCGAATGATTGCCGCACGTGAACTCGGGCTGAAATGGCAAAGCGCGACCCCCATCGCAGTCGTTTTTGGCACGCATCCGCTGGATGCCGCTGCAGGGCAGATGCTGGCGCAGGTGCTGACACGTCAGGGTTTGCGCAGCAGAGCGATTTCTTCGGTTGAAGCGGCGCAGAGTTCCAAGGCTGAGGCTGATGGCGTTGCGCTGGTGTTTCTGTCGTTTGTTGAGCCTTTGAGCACGCTGCATCTGCGTGCCGCCAGCCGTATGGCGCATTTGCGGTGCCCGGCGGCAAAGGTGGTCGCGGTCATCTGGCAGGATACGGATGCGAATGAAGCGGCAGAATTCGCCGAACAATGGCGCGTCGACAGGGTGGTCACCACAACGTCAGACGCGCTTGAAGCGGCAATGGCTTTCAGCCTGGCCAAAGATTGATCTGAAGTTCAAGGCCTCGCGCAGTGCGCTGCCGGATAACCGGTTTTTACAGGTCTGCCACGGCTGAGCCGACCCGGTCAGCCATAGCCGCGCCGCGCGTACCCATAGGTTTCGGGTAGCCGATCGTGGTGTCCTGCAAGGTTTGATGTTCGAGTTCTGAGTTGATCTGCGCGCCAAGCAAAATCATGGCTGCCGACAGCCATAGCCAGGTCATGGAGATCACGACTGTGGCCAGCGAGCCGTAGCTTGCCGAATAATTGCCCAGTGAGCTGACATAATATGAAAAAGCAGCTGAGCTCAGCGCCCACAAGGCCGCAGCCAGCGCTGCGCCGGGCAAAACCCAGCCGAAGCGGGGCGCGCGGCGGCTTGGCCCTATCCAATAGAGCGCAGCGATGCCCAGCACTGCCACCAGATAGAAGGCTGGCCAGCGCGCAAGGGTGAGAATCCAAGACAGTTGATGGTTGTAGGGCAGAAAATTGAGCGCCACCGGAACAGCTGCAATGGCTAAAAGCGCTAAAGTCAGCACCACCGCGGCGCTGAAGGTTACGCTCAACGATACCAGGTTTAAACGAATTAATGAGCGCTTTTCGCGCTCGTCATAGATGACGTTCAAAGCGTCAAACAGCGATTTGATTGCCGCATTGGCGCTCCACCCTGCCAGTAATATCGATACGATCAGGTTGAGCGACAGGCTCATATGCGGCTGCGATGCGATGCGTGTGGCCTGTTCGATGATGAGGTCACGCGATGAAGCCGGCAAGATGCTGGTAAACGGCGCTATTTGCTTGACCACGCTGACGGGATCCGCCACCAATCCATAAATGGAAATCAACACCGATAAAGCCGGGACGATGGCCAACAAGGCGTAAAAAGCGACAGAGGCGGCAAAGGACAGCAGGCGGTCTTCGCTGGCTTCAGAAACCGATCTCCAGAACACGTCCTTCCAGCCGAGCCATGTCATTTGACCTGGCGTTGTGGCGAAGCGCCCGCGCTCTTGCGCCGCTGGCCCCACAAGGTCATTTTGCCGCGATTGTTCCAACAGCAGACCAAGTGTCAGGCCGAGAAATGCGGCTAAGGTGATGTTTCTGCGGCTGGGCATAGCGTGCTCCTGAACACCTAAAATGGGATAATACTACGCAAAAAGTTGGCCCCCGAAACAGGAGCCAACTCTTGAGAAGCTAAATACGGGCTGAATGGCAATCAGGCAGCGAGATTAACCTTGGAGGTGGCGATGGCCGTCAACTTGTCGTCTGCGCTATATTCTTCTTTGAGAGTCAGGCTCAAAATCCGGCTGACTTCGCTAAGGTTCAGTTCGTCTGCCCAGACACGCAATGTGCCGTAGCGGGTGATCTCGTAGTGTTCAACTGCCTGACATGATGCGACCAAGCCGGCATCACCCACCGGGCTATCGCCGAATTCTTCAGTAACCTCATCACCTTCGAGCAGAATGCCCTTAATGGCTTCGCATGGAACGGCAGCAGGCTTCTTGCCCAGCAGTTCAAAAACCTGTTCAAGGCGGGAAACGTGCGTTGCTGTCTCGCCATGATGGGCCTCAAGGGCTGCCTTGAGTTTGGCATCCTTTGCCGCCTTCACCAGCTTTGGCAAAGTTTTCAGGATAAGCTGCTCAGCGAAATACAAATCCTTGAGCTGATGCATAAACAGGTCTTGGAGTGTTTTGGTTTGAGTTGTCATCGGATAATCCTCCGGTTATGGCCTTAAATGTGCGGGTGCATGTCGATGAAAAGCGTCAGCGCCATCATGCTGCACG
>JANXSV010000100.1 GCA_025356505.1 Methylovirgula sp. | reverse complement strand
CCGCTTCCATCTCCAAAAGTCAGTTGCGTCCCGTCAGCGCAAAATATCTCTAACGCGCCACGTTTGACTAACTTTTGAAAGATGAACTTTATTAAACTGTTCAAACGGCTGTCCTTAAACTGGAAATAGCATCAGAACGTGCGCCGGTGCAGCGCTTTAGGCAAGATATGTTTCTGCAAAAGCAGAGGCGCCAACCAAACCCGGCCATCTACAATTATTGTAATTACCTCCAAAATTTGGAGATAAAGCTGACCCGAATTTCCAAGCGTCACTGATAACATTGAATGTTTTGGTTTGGCATGAGCCTTGCTGCCATAGGCAAGATTTATGAGGTATTGATAATGTCGTGGCAGGTTATTGTAGATTTCGACGGTACGGTTACCAAAAAAGACTCAACGGATATGTTGCTGGAGCGCTTTGCACTGCCGCCTTGGCGCGTGTTGGAAGAGCAATGGATCCGCGGCGAAATCGGCTCCCAGGATTGTATGCGAAAGCAGATTGAGTTGGTTCGCGCGACTCCAGATGAGATGGACGATTTTATCGCGTCCATCGAGCTTGATTGGCACTTTAAAAGTTTTGTCCGCTTGTGCCAACGCTTGCAACTGCCGCTCAAAATTGTCTCAGATGGGCTGGATCTCACAATCCGAAATGTGCTGCGCCGCGCTGGTCTTGATTCATTGACCATTGTGGCAAACCATTTGGCATATGTTGGCGGCGATCGTTGGGAGTTGACATCGCCATTTGCAAAGACAGGCTGCCGTTCTGCTGCGGGAACATGCAAATGTGCTGTTGCCGCTCAGCGAGCGCCTATCCTTACTTTGCTGATTGGCGACGGCCGTTCAGACCAGTGCCTCGCGCAAGAGGCCGATTTGATTTTTGCGAAGGCCGGGTTGTTGAAATATTGCCAGACCCAAAACTTGCCGCATCAGAGTTTTGAGACTTTTGCAGATGTGTCATCGCTGTTACAGCAGGCACTCAACAGCAATATCACGGCTAAAGCTGTCCAGAACAACTTGGCACTCGCCTCTGAATAAGCCCGGTCGGGCGAACCTCGATGCTCCAGCCTCTATGATTTTTATGAGCGAAGGACTTCGCTCCCGTAAGTACATTCCGGAGATAGTATGACTGAATTTGTGCAAGCTGATAAAGCAACGAAAATCGGCTGGGCGGAACGTGAGGCTGCGCTTCTCAAAAATGAAGCGGAATACTGCTCTTGGGGCGATACGGTTCACTATCAGAATCCCCCAAAGATATTCACGGGGTGCGAAGGCTCATACATGTATGATGCGGCGGGCAGAGAGTTCCTCGACCTGCAGATGTGGTATTCAGCCGCCAATTTCGGCTATGGCAACAAACGCCTGAACGATGTGCTGCACAAACAAATCGATACCTTGCCGCAGGTGGCTTCACAGTATCTTCATGCTGAAAAAATTGAACTGGCAACTTTGATTGCCAAAGACGCGGAAAAGAAATTCGGCTTGAAAGGCCGGGTGCATTTTAACGTGGGTGGTGCCCAGGCGGTAGAAGACAGCCTTAAAATTGTACGCAATTATTCCGGTGGCAAAAGTCTGATGTTCGCTTTTGAGGGTGGCTATCATGGCCGCACGCTTGGAGCTTCTGCCATTACGTCATCCTATCGGTATCGCCGCCGCTATGGGCATTTTGGCGACCGCGCGCAATTCATTCCTTTCCCTTATTGTTTCCGCTGCCCTTACGGGAAAAAGCGTGACGACTGCGGACTATATTGCGTCGATCAGTTCGCCCGCTTGTTTGATACCGAATATGGCGGCGTTTGGGATCCGAAAGTCGGCGTTTCCGAATATGCGGCGTTTTACGTTGAAAGCATTCAGGGCACCGGTGGCTACGTTGTGCCGCCGCCTGGATATTTTGAGAAATTGGCAAATATTCTGCAGAATCGCAAAATTCTGCTGGTGGACGATGAAATCCAGATGGGCTTTCACCGCGCCGGGAAGCTGTGGTCGATCGAAAACTTCAACGTGAAACCGGACGTTATCGTCTTTGGCAAGGCGCTCACAAACGGCTTGAATCCGTTGTCTGGCATCTGGGCGCGTGAAGAACTGATCAATCCGTCGATTTTTCCGGCAGGCTCGACACATTCCACATTCAATTCAAATCCGCTTGGCACCGCCGTGGCGCTGGAAGCGATGAAAATGATGCAAGATCAGGACTTCGAGAAGCAGAGCTTTGAGAAAGGCGCTTATTTCCTCGAAGGACTAAAAACTCTTAAGCAAAGCCATAAAATCATCGGTGATGTCGATGGTTTGGCGATGGCGCTCCGCATCGAGATTTGTGAACCGCATGATAGTTTTACGCCATCAAAGAGGTTGGTGGACCTCATGTGTGACGAGGCGATGAAGGCCGATTTGATCGTCGATGGCCGTAAATATGGGCTCGTGCTCGATATTGGCGGTTATTCCAAAAATGTAATAACGCTGGCACCCGCGCTGACCATGACCCACGCGGAAATTGACTTGGCCTTGGTGTTGCTGGATCAACTGTTTACACGTGTCGCGAAAATGTAAATGTTGCTCTCAGTGAATAAGGCAAAGACATCAATATGACGGCTGTCACTGCCCTATGGTTTGCACTGTCCATCATTTGCGATGTTTCCGGCCAGATCTGCTTCAAGCTCGGCGTGAGGCGATATGGCGGGTCGAGTATACGCCTACCCATGCTTCTGGCTAATGGCTGGATAAACATTGGTATTGCTATATACACGGTCGAAATATTCGTTTGGCTACGGGTTTTGTCAGAAGTGCCGCTCAGCATAGCATTCCCCCTCGCCAGTTTGAATTTTCTTGGAATTGCCTTTGCCAGTCATTTTATTTTGAAAGAAAAAATTGGCGTCAACCGTATTCTTGGCGCGGTATTGGTAACTCTAGGCGTTATCGTCCTTGCAGCATCGGCCTGAATTCTATGACCTTGACCCCTCTCCCTGACCGTTCAATAAAATTGGACGGCAGCCGAATTGGCATTCTCCTCATTCACGGCTTGGCCGGCACACCGGTGGAAATGCGCATGACCGCTAAAGGCTTGAACAAGGCCGGATACACGGTGCATTGTTGCCAACTTGCCGGGCATTGTGGCAGCGAGGCTGATCTGGTTGCCACGGGTTGGCAAGATTGGTTGGCCTCCGTGGAGGCAGCCTATGTCGAGTTGCGTGCAAAGGTTGACCAGGTTTTTGTTGGTGGTTTGTCGATGGGCGCAATGCTGAGCCTGCATCTTGCATCAAAATATCCCGAAATATCCGGTTGCCTCTGCTTCGCGCCGACACTGTGGTACGATGGCTTTTCATTGCCATGGACCAGAATTTTTCTGCGGCCGCTAATTTGGACTTGGGCGGGCCAGAAATATCGCTTTATTGAGCAAGAGCCCTATGGTCTTAAAGACGCGCGTATTCGCGCTGCTGTGGTAAAGAGTCTTCACTCGGGTAACAGTGAAGAAGCAGGCTTACTTGGCACACCATCTCAGAGTCTCCAACAATTCTGGAAAATGATTGACGCCATCCGGCCAAAGCTCAAAAACATCAAGCAGCCGGTATTCATTGCCCATGCGCGTGAGGATGATATTGCGAGCCTAAAAAATGCGATATATCTGCAAACCAACTTAGGCGGATTGGTCGAAACCTTGGTGCTCGACGATTCCTATCATTTGGTAACCATCGACCGGCAACGAAGCCTGGTGGTTGATAGGGCGGTATCGTTCCTCAATTTTGTCGCTGGCAAGCCGGGGCCTTAACTTATGCGGGGCGAGATTGTTTCCAAAATCGCCGATATCGCAGCGCATGAGTGGGATGCCTGCCTCCCTGATGAAGTTGAAAATCACGCGTATTATGTCGCTTGCGAAGGCTTGAGTGGTCTACGCTTCAAAATGGGGGCGATACGGGTTGTTAGCGGAACCAGCACCATCGCTGTCGCACCTTTCATGAGCCTTGATTACCGGCTTGACATGTCTTTGAAAGGCGCACTGCGGTCCTTCACCGATCGTCTTGCTGCATTTGCCCCCAAATTACTGACCTTGCGGGCGCTAGCCTTGGGCTCGCCATTTGCCGAACGTTGTCACTTGGGGGTTGACCGCACATTGAACGCGCAAGATCAACAGCGAGCGGTGACGTTACTCATGGAGACCTTGACCGATCACGGAAAAAGCATCAGTGCCAGTTTGGTTGGGATCAAAGACCTGGCTGGGCCCGAAGACGATAAATATGCCTCCAGCTTGCGCCAGCTTGGCTTCGCGCGGATGTCCGGCTTGCCCGTAGCCATCACCGATTTGCCTTACGAAACTTTCGACGAGTATCTGGCGTCACTTTCAGTGAAGTTGCGCGAGCACATGCGCCGACGAAATCGCCGCCGTTCGGCAGTGCGGTTTGAATTGCGCGAGGATATTCGAGGCTTGGAAGCGGAAATTCACGCTCTGTATCAATCGACCCAAGCACAGTCGGGGGAAGATTACGGAGATCTGGAGGATTTGCCGCCCGGGTATTTTGGAGCCATCCAACAGGCTTTACCCGGGCGAGCGCTATTTGCGCTTTACTGGGTCGGCTCAACGCTCGCTGCTTTTAATCTGCTGCTGATAGAAGAAAATCGCGTCATCGATAAATATCTTGGAATGCGCTATCCTCTGGCGCGGGAACATAATATTTATTATCTTCGTTGGATGGATGCCGTAAGCTACTGTATTTCCAATAAAATTGGCAGTTTACAGGATGGCCAGACAGCCTACCGTGAAAAACTTAGGCTCGGCGCTCACCTGGTACCCTCCGGGATTTGGTTCAAACATAGGAATCCAGTGGTCAATTTTATGCTGCGCAGGATAAGTCCGTTTCTAGCGTTTGATCGTGCCGATCCGGTTCTGCGGGGTTTGTCGCGTGAATAGACTGCGTGCTTTTCCGTGGCGGCTCATATGCCTTTGGGCAGCATTTCTAATACTGGATTCAGTGACTCAACTGGCCTTTAAAATCGGTGGAAACAGCTTGGAAGGCGTGCCAGGCGGATTCGGCTGGCTGGCTCAAGCCTTACAAACGCCAATCGTCTGGTCGGCGATACTCGGCTATATCGCAGTTTTTTGCAGCTGGATATTTATTCTCAAAGAGATGGAATTAAGCAAAGCCTTCCCGATTACTTCACTCACTTTCATCACCGTGCCGCTTCTGAGTTGGATTGTTTTTGACGAAACAATCGGGCCTATGCGAGCGCTGGGCATTGTCATCATCCTCGCCGGAGTTGGCCTGCTGAGTTGGGAGGCATCGTGAACCTCCGGTTAAACACGCTGCGCTGGCGCTTGGTTCTGGCTTTTGTGCTGGTAAGTGTTCCGCCAATGTTAGGCGCGGCCTTCGGGGTAGGGGCGCTGGTGTCGAGCACCTTTGAGGCGAATGTATCCGATTGGTTAACGGAAACGGCGCGGTATTTTGAGTCGCAAATCGATGAGACTCAGAATGATGCCGATCATGCTGCCACATTGCTTGCGCATCGGCTGGTTGGGCAGTCGGTATTGAAGGACCAACTCGCTGCGTCGTTAGCCAAGGATGCAGAAACGCTGGCGATCATGGGTTTCACGCATATCGGCGTATATTCCGGCGAGGGCGTTCAGCTATTTGCGACCACTGCGCAATTGCCATCAACGCTCGTGCCTTTGAAAACTCAAAAAACGATTTTGCTGCTTTCCAGTAACGAGCAAGATTATCTACTTAACTGTGCGATTGTAGAGTTTGAAAGCCCCGGTGGTACGGCTTACGTTTTGGTTGGAGCCGTTCTCGATCAAAACGTGCTTGTAGAGGGCAAAACGATGAAAGCCCTCAAGATCCAGCTTTTTCCGCGTCACAATGGTGCGTTTTTGCAGCAAAGTCCCATTGGGATGGTCGATTTGGCTCAACCGCCCAATCCCGAAGTCGTCCGTCGACTTCAATCCGGCGAGGAAACCGTCCCCTACAACGACCCTCACGATGGCATTTATAAGTCGCTGTTCGTCCCCATCAAGGATGGCGACAATCAACTTGTGGGAGCCGCTTTTATCGGTCTGGGAAACGACGACAGCTTAGTGGCTCAGATAAGTCAATTTGGCATTTTTCCCGGTATCTTTTTGATCGGCATTTTCCTTTCTGTCAGCGCCGGGGTGATGCTGTCGCGCTATTTATCGATGCCAGTTAAAGCGCTCACCGCTGGCGTCCGGGCTGTGACCGCCGGTGACTATACGCAGAGCGTTTCCCTTTCAGGTGGGGCAGAGCTTTCGGAACTGGCCGGCGGCTTCAACACCATGGCTTTACAACTTACGAAATTACGCGGGCTTGAAGAAAATCTGCGACGCCAGGACAGGCTATCGACATTGGGCGAGGCCTCGGCCGTTATCGCTCACGAAGTTCGCAACCCTTTAGGTATCATAAAAACCTCGGCGGAAGTTGTCCGCAATCGCGCAGCATTACGGCCTGCGGAAGTCCGGCTGATGGACTACATCATCGATGAAACCCGCCGCATCGAGAACCTCATCCGTGAGGTCTTGGATTTTGCCCATCCAAAACAAATCACCATGCGACCTGTAAACGTCTGGAAGGTTCTCAACGGCGTTTTGGCGACCGCACAAGCCGAATTTACCGCGCGCAATATCCTATTGTCTTTTAATCCTCAAATTGAGGACGCGGAAATTTCGGGCGATGCCGATCAATTGCATCAGGCGTTTCTCAATCTGATTTTAAACGCCATGGATGCAATGCCCAACGGCGGAACTCTGGAAGTTAGCCAGCAGAATGTGGCGGGAAATCATTGCGTGACATTTTCGGACACGGGCACCGGTATTGCACCACATCTTGCGGACAGGATATTCGACCCTTTTGTTACCACCAAGGCAAAGGGCACAGGACTAGGGCTGGCGCAGGTGAGGTCGCTGGTTGAGGTTCTGGGCGGCAATGTTGCGCTTATTCGCAAAACAACGCAGGGTGCAGCCTTCGTGTTAAGTTTCCCGCGTTTAAACTCGACCTAGTCGTGGCAGGTTGTCTTGAACAGTAAAATCCTAATCGTTGATGATGAGCCGCGCCTTGCCGATGTATTGCAGGTGGCCCTCGACGATCGCGGTTACCAAACCCGAATTGCCGGTTCCGGCACCATCGCGCTTGCCATGATGGAAGCGGAGAATTTCGATCTGGTCCTCAGCGACTTACGCATGCCGGACCTCGATGGCCGTGCGCTCCTGCAGGAAATAAAGCGGCGTAACCCCGACATGCCCGTCGTAATATTAACCGCCTATGCGTCGATGCGCGACGCGGTTGAGTTGGTCAAAGAAGGCGCTTTTGACTACATCGCCAAACCCTTCGAAATGGAAGATGTCGCCGCGACCTTGGCGCGCGCATTAAAACTGACCGAAGTGGTGCGGGAAAACGAGCGGCTTCGTGCAGAGCTTGAGGTACGCTATTCCTTTGAGCATCTGATTGGCACGACCCCGCTTTTTCAGCGGGTTATCGAACAAATTTCCAGCGTTTGTGAAAGCCGAACCACCGTGATGATCCTGGGTGAGACAGGAACCGGAAAAGAGCTCGTGGCGCGGGCCATTCATTTTAACTCGCCACGCGCCAACCAGCCGTTTGTGGCGATCAACTGCGCCGCAATTCCGGATGGTTTGCTTGAAAGCGAACTGTTCGGCCACATCAAGGGAGCCTTTTCAGGGGCATTGTCGGCGCGCGTTGGCCGGTTCGCCCAGGCCGATGGCGGGACGTTGTTTCTGGACGAAATCGGCGACATGCCAGTCCCGGTTCAATCAAAAATCTTGCGTATTCTTCAGGAGCGCACCTTTGAACCGGTAGGAAGCAATGAGACGCAGGAGTCCGACGTTCGCATCGTCACGGCAACCCACAAAAATCTGCTGAACATGGTGAGCGAAGGAAAGTTCCGGGAGGATTTATTTTACCGCCTCAACGTGTTTCCCATCGAGCTCCCAAGCTTGCGGGAGCGCATTGAAGACCTGCCGCTATTGGCACGACATTTCCTGCAGACGTCCAATGAAAGCATCGGCAAGCGCATTGAAGGCTTCGCCCCCGAGGCGCTGAAAGCCATGAATTCCTATCGTTGGCCCGGCAATATTCGCGAACTGCAAAATTGCATCGAGCGCGCGGTTATCGTCGCGCGGTCACCAACCATTGGGCTGACTGATTTACCACGGTATGTATTTGAAAGCGTGGCACCGCAGGAGCAGCTTTTTAGCACATCCGAAAATCTTGATGCGGAACTGGAAAAGCTGGAGCGCGCCTATATCGTCAAAGCGCTGGAAACGACCAAGGGCGCTCAAAACCACGCGGCAGACTTGCTGGGCATTAATCAGCGCAGCCTTTGGCACCGTATTAAAAAACTGAACATCAAGATTTCGAAAAATCCTGATTGATGTGTTGAAAGATCATCGGGGGTAAAGGGTAGACCCATCGTTCCTACCAACAATACGTCTCGTCAAACCCGCGCAGCCTACTTTTCGTTGGCCGAACGACAACAGCTTTCAAAGACAGATAAAAGTTTGCGAATACCTACAATTCCAAAAAATCTATTCCATCGCGCCATTGCTGGACCCGTAAAAGGGAGAGAAAATGAGCGTCTAAACCGCAGGGGATATTGCTTTTTATACAGGACATCAACCGGAACGATTGTCCTGTTATTCAGATCTAACTCGCCACGATCAAACATAAAATTATAGAAAGTCAGGTCCCCGATGTTGCCGATTCCAATTCTAAATTTGACAGTGCCCACATATTTGAGTGGATAGGCGACAATCCTATCACCAAGTTTCAGAGGTGCCGCGCCGAACGAATTATCCCACTGGCCAAGTGTTGCGCGACTGTTGCCAATCCGGAAGAAACCAAATTTTTCGGTGGTCAAAAAAAACGCGATAAGTTTCGAGTTACGCCAACCAATCCAAACAAAAACTAAGGCTACTGGAAGGACAATAAATTGTATCCATACCATATCAATAAACGGATGTCCGCGGCGCATTATCTCTAAGGGCAGAACGAAAGGTAAACTGTAGGCTAATTTGACGATAACGCCTGCGTTCGCAAGAACGCCCCCCAAACCTGTTGGTCTTCCAATCCAACGGACAATTTCTCCTTCATTCAAATATTCGGTTAAACCCATACTAGACACCAACTCCGGTGAAGGATCGTAAGTCGAGGCGGGCGGCACGGGGATATCTGTCATTCGATTTTCTGCTTTACTGACGCCCAAATTGGCTGGAGCATGTCCGCCAATCCTTTGGGATATTTGCTTAAACCAAGATGCTTGTAGTAGGTGAGCCTGAGTTCTTATTCGGAGATCAGGCGTTTTTCAACCAGCAGCCTTGCATTGAATTGTTGATCTGGCGAGAGGCTGCATTGTGACCCACATTTCGGTCGCTGTTTTTTGCGCGGCCTCGCAGCAAATCCGGACGTGTATTCGCGGCATTTGCCACTCAGGGGAGCGTCTTGAGCAGGGCGGCGGACGTTGAGCGCAGCCATTTTCTGCCGTAGATAGAGTTGCAAACCCGCCTGTGGCACCGCGCTGAAATCTAGCGTAAACAGGGAAAGAGGGGCTATGGAAGCTCCAGTCCACTTGCCTGCCCGGTTTCCCGAATGAACTTTTCCTACAATCCGTTGCTGGTCATTTTATCTGTCCTCGTGGCAGTGCAGGCAAGTTATGTCGGCCTCAGCCTTGCCACGCATATCGCCGGTGCCTTTGCACAAAACCGGCGATTGCTCATTGTCGGGTCGGCAATTTCGCTCGCTGTCGGCATTTGGAGCATGCATTTTATCGGCATGCTGGCCGTCAAAACGACATCCAGCCTGGATTACGACGTTTTACCGACACTGATTTCGTTTCTTGTTTGCGTGCTCGTCACCGGGGCTGCCGTTTACTTGGCCTGTATGCGCGGCGGGCGCATGCTGGTTGTGGCTGCCTCGATCATGGGGCTTGGCATCGCCGCAATGCACTATATCGGCATGATCGCAGTGCATTCCGGCGCTCATATGATGCATGATCCAGTGTATATCGTTGCCAGTATCGTCATCGCAATTGCAGCTTCGGGGCTGGCCCTATGGCTCGCCTTTGCGGCGCAGAAACGTCCGCCGCTGCTGGTGTGTGCCGCTGTGCTCGGCTGTGCGATTTCTGGGATGCACTACACGGCAATGATCGGAACCACCTTTCATGGGCTGGGCGAAACTTCAGGCGCTGCGGGTTCGGTCCTGTCCGGAGACCTTCTAGCTGTTATCGTCAGCATCGTGGCATTTTCAGTGTCCGGCATGTTCATGCTGACGCTGATCCCGTCCGATACTGCCGATATGCGCGATTTCGCGGCCAGTGGCCGGCCTCAATCGGGGGCCTTTACGCTTCTGAGCGGCAAGCGCCAAAGCGCGCGCTTCGAAGACCACATTGACGGCTCCGTGGTGGCCCAAAACATGGCAGGACTGCCTGACGCGCATATCCGAGCAAATGTGCATGTAATAGCAGATCCGCTTGCACAGCCAGCGTCTGTTGGCGCACAGGTTCCGTTCCGGACTGTCCCGCAAGCTGAAATCACCCTGCCGTTCGAAAAACAGGGCCAGCGTTTTCATATCGAGGTCGGCGAGATCCTCTCCGTACATGCCAACGCGCATTACACCTATCTGTTTAACGGCCGCGAGGATTTGTTCTGTCCGCTTTCGATCACCGAAATTGTGGCGCGACTGCCGCGCGAACGGTTTTTCCGCACCCATCGCAGCTATGTGGTAAATCTTGCCTGCATCTTGCAGCTCCGCAAGGCTGCGGATGCCGGAATAGCCGAATTGAATGCGCCGCTGCGGCGCACGGTCCCCGTCAGCCGCTCGCGTTTTGCGCCCTTGCGCCAGGAACTGGCAGCGTTTCAGGCCGCAAACGCCGCCATCATGCAGCCTGAAATACGTCAGTAAACCAGACGCACTTCATGCGCATGCGCCGCATCTCGTGCGATTTCACGCGCTTCGTGGGCTTCTCGTTGTCAAGAGGCGCGCCGTTTTTGCACTCTCATGCCAAACAGCCTCACCGGCGTCTGCGTTTGCAGACACATGGCGACGGCTTTCCGCAAGCTCTGGGAGGAGCGTCCATGATACCTGGTTCATTTGAATATTATCGCCCGGATACCGTCGCTAGCGTAGTTGCGCTTCTCGGCAAGCTGGGTGAAGAAGCCCGTCCATTGGCCGGAGGTCAGAGCCTCATCGCGCTGATGAAAACCCGCCTCGCAGCCCCGGAACATCTGGTGGACCTTGCTGCGATCCCGGACCTGAAAGGTGTTCGTGAAGAGGGCGGCGATATCATCATCGGCGCGATGACAACCCAGCACGAAATGATAGCTTCGGCTCTACTTACGAAATATCTGCCGATCATCAAAGAAACGGCGCTAGTCATTGCCGATCCGCAAATCCGCTACAAGGGCACGCTGGGCGGCAATGTCGCCAACGGTGACCCGGGCAATGATATGCCGGCGCTGATGCAATGCCTCAATGCCGTCTATCATGTGATTGGCGCAGCTGGAGAACGTGAAATTCCTGCCCGTGCCTTCTATCACGGCGCGTATTACACGGCGCTTGAGCCGGGCGAAATCGTTATCGCGATCAGGATCGCCAAACCTGCCGCCGGTCATGGATACGGTTACGAAAAGTTGAAGCGCAAGGTTGGCGATTATGCCACAGCCGCGGCCGCCGTCATGATCACCATGTCTCAAGGCACCTGCAGCAGCGCTGCAATTGGCCTGACCAATGTTTCTGAAACACCGCTCTTTGCAGAAGCCGCCGGGGCGGCGCTGGTTGGTACCAAACTCGATGAAGCCAGCATCGCCAAGGCCGTTGCCGCCGCCGAAGCCATTACAAACCCGGCCTCCGACATGCGCGGGCCGGCAGAATATCGCACAAAAATGGCGGGTATC
>JANXSV010000153.1 GCA_025356505.1 Methylovirgula sp. | reverse complement strand
CATGGCCGGGCCGCCGATGTCGATGTTTTCAATACAGTCGTCAAAATTGCCGCCGCGCGCTAAAGTGGCTTCAAATGGATACAGGTTGACCACGAGCAAATCGATAGGGCGAATGTCATGCGCCAGCATAGCTGCTTCGTGTTCCGGGTTTTCACGGATAGCGAGCAAGCCGCCGTGAACCTTTGGATGCAGCGTCTTGACACGTCCATCCATCATTTCAGGAAAGCCCGTCAGGTCCGAAACATCAATCGCCGGAATGCCAGCCGCATTGAGCGCCTTATGCGTTCCGCCTGTTGAAATGAGTTCCACACCCAGTTCGTGCAGCTTTTGACAAAATGGCAGCAGGCCGGTTTTGTCGGATACAGAAATGAGCGCACGACGGATGGGGGTTGAAACTGTCATAATGGCCTGCGATGCATGTTGCGTTGCAAAATATGCTGGTGGCCTAGCAGCTTTCGCGGCGCGCCAAAAGCCACAGGGCTGGATTATCCCGCATTTTCAGGGTGTTTTTACGCGGACAGCGCCTCAATAAGGTCAGCATCGGGCGCGGATTCGTCCAAGTTTGACTCGCTCTCATGTGAAGCTTGGCCGACATGTTGCAAAGACCATTCAATTTTGTCGGCAGTGGTGGACACCACGAGTTGACTGGTGCGCCTTGCCCCCGAAGGGTCAGCGAAAAGAATGCTCTCTTCAACAAGAATTTGTTCCGAGGGGACTTTGAAGCTCCAGATGCCACCATCGGCGAGAGTTAGATGAACCCCGCTGCTGTTTTGCAGCCGTTCAATCCTGGTGGCGGGTTCAAGGTGCAGCCGCAGAGTCACTTGGATGTTGAGGGGAGCCTTGGCCTTGAGGGGCAGCACCTCTTCCGTGCCCTGGAGCAGCAAGCCATCATGGCTCAGCTGGAGGCAGCGCCGAAGCAGGGCTTGATGTGTGGCGCGATAGCCATCATGCATTGCATCAATCTGGCTGCCGGTAACCTCGGCAGACATTTGAACATTACACGCTTCCAAATTGATCTTTTTAGGTCCGTTGATCAATTGCGGGCCAAAAAACCGCGCAAAGACTCCGCTCAACACTTCCGCCGAGGAGAGATTGTCGAGGACAACGGCATTATGCGCCACACTCAGGCGGCCAGCCTCACGCATATCGGGCCGGTGATGTTCGGCAGCGCCGCAGTTGGTAAAGATTTTTTGTGTGCCATGTGAAAATTCAAAGGCCAAAGCTGAAGCGTGAGCCTGAATATTGAACCCGGGGGGCGGGGAGGTGCCTGTGTCGATTAGGAGTACGGATTTGCCAGCTTCGAGCCGCTGAAACCCTGAGAGATCGGCATTCAGCACAGGTGTCACCTGGGCTTCGTCATATGCGAAAAGGGTCGCCATCACTTTAGGAGACGTTACGCCCATGCCGTGAAACAGGGCCAAGGTGCCGTCGGTATGCCGGAACATGCGCAACATCGGCATGATGCGGTCGAGCGCATTTTGCAAATCCCGGGATGGCGCAAGGCCGCGCGCAACAAAGACCTGCCGGAGCGGCAGAAGATCGAGCGTGATATCGATCAGGGTTTGGGGATTGCGGCTCAGATGGCCGCCATCGCGCAGTATTTGCAGATTGAGTTCGCGGATGAGATTGCGACTGGCGGATTTCTGCAGGCCGGAAAGCCCTTCGCAGCACAGGGCGGCCTGAGTGAGCGCAATATGCGCAAGCAGGCGGGCGTGGCCCTGCACATTGCCGCTAAGGCAGCGCTTGAGAAAGCGGATGTGGACCCCGACCGCGCGTAGAAATTTCCGGTAGTAGGCGGCATCGACGCCCTCCAGAATGAGCGGAGATTGGCTCAGCCACGAAATCAGGCGACGGGCGGCAATGTCCGGCTGCCATGCAACAGGGTCTAGCTCCGGCGTGCTGAGCCAATCATCAATCAGAGCGCGGGCGTTAAGTTTTGAGAGGGCCGTGTCAGCGGCGCGCAGATGACGCAGCCAACGAAACGAATGCAACTGCCGCGCCCATTCCCTTGAGGGCGGCTCAATGGCGAAGGGCGACTGCCCGTTTAATTTTACGACCTTGCCGGTAAAACTGAAATAGCCCGCATAAATGTCGTCGGCAATGGTCGGGTCGGCGGTGCGGATGTCCTGGGGTGCAAATGCGAGGCCGCGCGGCCTGCTTTGAATATATGCCAGCGGCCAGGTTACCGGAAGGATCAGCGCCCTTAATACAGCGGTCAGGCCGCGAGACGCAATCAGACGTAGAACCGGGACGAGAGTGCCTGAACGGGTTTTGGTCAAATGAGCATCATTTTTAGCTATCACGCCCGGGCAAGTCGGCTGACGAAAAAGCCGTCAAGTCCGGACAGACGTGGATTTTCGTTGGCCAAATGGCAGGGCAAAGTGCGTATATCGCCTTCGGGCGTGATCACCTCTGCAAGTCCCGTCTCATCAGCGGTGATGGGGACACGCTTGAATTTAGGATTTCGGGCCAGCAAAGCCTCGATTTGGGCGGGACCTTCTTCAGGCTGCAAAGAGCAGACGCAATAGACCAGACGACCGTCCGGCTTGAGCAGGCTCAAGGCCTTATCGAGCATTTTTGCCTGCATCAAAGCCAAAAGGCGCACATCCTCCGGCTGTTTCAACCAGGTCACGTCCGGATGGCGCCGCATGGTGCCTGAGGCCGAACAGGGCGCATCGAGCAGAATCGCGTCGAAGAGATAGGTCTGCGGGCTGAGATCGAACACGTCAATCGCATCGATATCGGCTCTCAGTTTGAGCCGTGTCAGATTTGAGTGCAGCCGGATAAGCCGCTCCTTTGAGCGGTCAAAAGCCGTAACTTCCGCCCCTGCCAGCGCCAGTTGCGCGGTTTTACCGCCCGGTGCCGCGCATAGATCCGCGATGGTTTCTTGAGGCCGGGCCTGCAAAACTTTGGCAGGCAACGCGGCAGCGGCGTCTTGCACCCACCATGCGCCCTCGGCATACCCTTCAAGATCGGAAATGGCCTCATGGGTCAGCAAGCGTACCGAGCCGGTGGGCAGGACAATGCCGCCCAGTTTTGCTGCCCAATGTGACGCTTCAGATTTAACGGTAAGGTCAAGAGTTGGCTCCGCACTATTTGCAGTGGCTATTGCGCGTGCCGTGCCCTCACCATAAGCGGCGATCCAGCTTTTAGCAATCCAAGGCGGCGTGTTGTCATGCAGCGGATCGATTTCGGCGAGCAACGTATCGCGTCCGCGAATGATGTTGCGCAAAACAGCGTTGGCAAGCGCGGCAAAGGCTGCGGCATTGCGATTTTCGCGGCAAAGTTCAACGGCGATATCGACTGCGGCGTGATCGGGGACATCCATATACAGCACTTGGGCTGCGCCGGTGATGAGGTTGTACTCCAATGTGCCGGATTTGCGCGGCATACCTTTCACCAGAAACCGCGCCAATATTTTGCGGATGGCACCGAGATTGCGTAGACTGGCCAGCGCGATGGAGCGGGCAAGAGCCCTGTCTCGCAGTTCAAGTTTGACAGAATTGGGCGCCGCACTCTGGCTTTCAAACCAGGTGTCCAGCATAATCCGCTCTTCCAGAACGGCGGCAATGGCGGCCGCGGCCAGCACACGCGCCGGATGTCCCGGCGCATTGGAGGTGCGCTTGGGATTTGCCTGGGCCTGGCGGGGCTTGCCGGTTTTGGGAGTTCCGCCTGTATTGGCATCAGCGCTGGCAAAAGCAGGCTTCGCGGACGCGGATTTGACTACGGGCTTGGAGCCTGTGCGCTGTTTGAATTCTTTTATGAATGTGGGTTTAACGGGGGGAGCCATGA
>JANXSV010000056.1 GCA_025356505.1 Methylovirgula sp. | reverse complement strand
CGTCGCGCATCACTGTGACTCTGTCACAGATAGTAAAGATCTCCGCCATTCGGTGCGATATGTATATGATTGAAATCCCACTACTTTTTAAGCTTCTCACGATCCGGAACAGATTGCTCGTTTCATGTTCCGAGAGTGAGGAGGTCGGCTCATCCATAACCAGAATTTGTGCATTTTTTGACAGAGCTTTGGCAATCTCTACCATTTGGCAAGCCCCGGTGCTGAGTTCCTCAACCCGCGTGTTCGGAGCGATGTCTTCGCCGAGATCAGCTAGAATTTCGCGAGAAAGCTGCACGGCCTTGCTGTCATTCAGGAAGAAACCAGATCTTGGCTCCCTGTGCAAAAAAATATTTTGGGCGACCGTCAGGGCGGGAATGAGGCTTAGTTCCTGGAAGATCATAGCAATACCTGCCGCTTCCGCCTGGCGGGGCGTCGCAAACTCAAAAGCCTTACCGTCGACCTCGATAGACCCCGAGTCACGCTGATAAACTCCGGTTAGAATTTTCATGAGGGTCGATTTTCCGGCTCCGTTGCCCCCCATAAATGCGTGCACCTCGCCCTTACGAAGAGAAAAGTCTACATTTTTCAATACCGGTATGCCAGCGAAGGACTTTTTAATATCGCGCATTTCAAGAATGTTAACATTTGTCATTTTCAGTCCCGAACAGCTCATGACAAGGCGTAATAAGAGAAGCCAGCGCTGGCTTCTCTTATTAGAATTGGCGCGTAAGTTACTTCTTCAGATCAGCTGCGAGATCTGCTGGCAAATCCTTGCGATAGATTGTTTTGTAGGCGGCAGCCAGCGTGCTGCGATTGACGGCGAGCGGCGGAATTACGACGTAGGGAGGTGTCTTTTCGCCAATAAGTGCAAGCAACCCTACCTTTGCTTCTGCCACGCCCTGATCGTATGGACGTTGCGAAGAAATACCAGCAATAAAACCGTCTTTCGCCATGTTGGCCGCAACAATCTGATCGAAATTTTCATTCGCGATCTTGAACGTCTTAGGCGAGAGGCCCGCAACTTGTGCCGCAGTCACAGCTCCCATTGCAGGGATACTCCAGGACGCGTACAGACCATTCAACTTCGGATATCTTGCCAATAAAGCTTGCGCGACTTCTTGGCCTTTATTTGGATCGTCGTGACCAACCGCACTTACCAACTTGATATCGGGATATTTCGCCATAAGCCGTGCAACAAAGCCAATGTAACGAAGATTTGTCACGTAGAAATCATTGGCGAAATACATAGCAGCTACTTCGCCTTTGCCACCGATAGCTTTTGCAAGTTCATCGGCGATATACATGCCTAAAGCAAGGTTATCCGAAGAAACGATCGACACATAGTCCTTTCCGGGATCCATACCGTCAACAGCCTGATCGATGAATACTACCTTTGTGCCTGCACTCGCTATTTTGCGGTAAGCGCTGGCCGTCGTTTTTCCATTTAGCGGAATTGACACGACAAGGCTGGGCTTCAGAACGGCAATCGTGTCGATGTCCGCTATCTGCTTTGCATCATCCCAATTGGCGTTTGTTTCAGCTACAACTTTGACGCCATATTTAGCAAAAGTTTCCTTTAGTCCTATGAGTTGCTCTGATGCCCAATCGTCGCCAAGCCATCCCAATGCAATACCCACAGTGTAATTGCCGGCCTTGATTTTTGCAGCTTGCTCATCCGTGATAGTGATTGTCGATCCTAAAACGCCTTTTTCACCCCGTTGGCCATCGCTGACAACGGTGCTGGAAAGGTCGTCAACTTTTGCCAGCTCGAGTGTCTTGGCAGACGGTGGCTGGTACCACAGCGGCTGCTTCACTTCCGATGAAATATTATCTGCGGCGAACGAAGATAAAGTCAGTGCGGAACTTGCTACCAAGAGACAAGTTGCCTGCAGTAACGCGCGACGGTATTTATTCATAATGTTTGCTCCTTGTAAGATATTTTGTAGTCTTCCGCATAATCTGCAGCGGAATTGGAATCATCGGTGAAGCATGAATTCCTTAAGCATTTTTGCCAGGCGTTCTTCAGCTTCCCACGACAAACTGTGACCGCACTCTTCAAAAATTTCGGAGCGCTCAACGTTGGTGGCAACCTTTCGCATCTGATCTTCAACAAGAGGACCAAAAAATTCAGGGGCGCCCACGGTCATAACGGGCAAGGTCAGTTTCGTTGCCTTAAGTTCTTTGTTTATGCGAGCATTTTTCATGCCCGCACGGTATGTCTCAAGACAGCCGCGCAATCCGCCAGGAGCGGAAAGGCGCGCTATCCACTCTGTGATAGCCTCATCAGATATAGCGTTCGGATTCCACGTTTCTGCCTTTATCCAGAATTCCCAAAACTCGCGCTCGCGGCCGTTGATGAGCATTTCGGGAAGGTGGGGTATCCAAAAGAAGGGAATATGCCAGACCCATACCCCCTGCTGACGATACTGTGCTGAGACGTTTTCCGGGGTAAAATTGGACCATTCTTCCAATCCTTCGCCCGATAAAAGCATCTCACAGAAAGACAACGTCCTTACGCGCGCTCTTTGAGTGCAGGCCAAGGCGTATGCGAATTCTGCGCCGCGGTCTTCCCCGTGAACGTGAAAAGTTTCGTGACCCAAAAGAGTCATGAGGGCGGCGGCATCTGCCGCATTGGTGAGAGAGTCATAACCCTCTTCGGCCGGGGGCTTATCAGTATGCCCAAAGCCACGAAGATCAGGGGCCACGACGGTAAAATGTTGTGTTAGAAGCGGAAATAGCTTTGCCCAATAAAAGCTAGTCTTCGGTGTTCCATGCAGCAGCAGCAAAGGCACGCCCTGGCCTGCTGTAATATAATGCATGCGTATTCCGTTGACCCGTGCTCTTCCATGCCGAACCGCTTGCCCATTGTGGTCAAAAACTTCTGCCATAACGCGTATCCGCCCTGTTCATATCGAACATTTGTTTTTTTATTTCGATAAAAGGGCATTGTTGTTGCAGGAATGTCAAATGATAATTTCTCAGCTTGTCATAGATTTTCAAAGGTCTTGCTTGCCTTGAACTTGCATGCGGATGCTGCGGCATTCCGCAAATATTTGCTCTACTTAGGGGCGGCCAAAGCGTTTAAAGCATTGTGAGTGTCGTTGGTCGTTACCCGTTTACCGAAGCTTGCCGACCAATTGGGCCACACTTTCAAGCGCGCGCAAGCCACTGATTAAAGAGGTTACACTAGGAATTTATATTCGCGACGCACCTCGCAACGGGTGCTCTCGAACATCTGAAAGATTTTGGGATTATTCGAACTTGGCGCACCGTAAACCGCGGGAAATGCAATACGGAACAATGTCTTTGTCAGCAGAGCGGCTTTTCGTTGGCTCGTCGACGATACGAAGAATGACCGGCATGGTTTCTGAAATCTAACCGGTGCAAACGGCAACGCATCTCGCCCAAGGTCATCTCATGGCAAAATTTTGAGCGCAGGATCCTGCCCCCATGCTGACACGTCGATCGCCATGGGTTCGCAATAAGGCCAGGTAGTTGCCCAGGCAGACAGCTACAAGGTACGAGCATTATCCCAAGTTGGCACTCTTCAGCAAATCGAATTCGAGGAGAGCACACCGTTTGACCGAAAGACATCTTCCTCCTGAAATTCACTCTGCGGCTTCCATCTACACAACCAACTCACGGTTCTCGATTCTACTGAGCCAAGCCTTGCAGCCGGAGCGCTGGTCAAATACCGCGACGCTAATGAGCGCTTGTTTGATTTCTTTGTAGTCCACCAACACTTGAGCGGCAGTGAGGTCGTAATGCGATTGAAACAGACATAAAAGCGTCGAGCAACCCCCGTCAGGTAATAGGTCTTCGCTGCTCATATGACGCCGAGCAATGACACCGCGACAGCCCGAGGCATCGCCTCGTCATAAAAAGCGGGAGCGCAGCGGCGTCCTACCCCAACTGATCCCAAACATCATGTCCGGTTTGACAAACTCCGAAATCAGTGTGCCGACTGCTGCACCGAGAATCTAAGACGGTTCAGCCTGCAAAGAAGACACAGACGCAACAAGGGCGCGGTCAAGGCCAAAGCGCCTTTCGACGACGGCTTTAAGCTAGGTTAAAATTTCCAGCTCTCGCCTCACCATTATTGTGGCTTCATTTGGCTCCGGTCTTTAGTCATCAGTCGCAAGACAGAGACGTGGACAACGCTTAGCTAATCTACAATGGAGTTTGCATCATTTCTTCCGCGTAATGCATCCACGCGGTCCGGTGCCCGACCTTGGCGGATCGCTTTTTCGTCGATTCCTGTTGTGAGGCTCCCTTCTCCACACCATGGTATTGTATTAGAATTTTCACAACGCATAATCTTCAGCCAGCAACATGGTTAGAAATATTATTTTAGCGAAACTTAGCCACGTCGTTTCTTATTTTTGGTAAGTCGGGAATGTTTTTATGACAGGTGCAACCTCATCGCCACCTTTCTCAGCCAGCTAACGTTTCTGCCACATCGACATCGGTGATGAGAATGGCGGGCTTCAGCATCTTTAGCCCGGACTTTATTGCTGAAGTCTTTTCCCATCCGCCCGAGGCAAGAATGATCTTCCGCGAGCTTCGTAGCATCTGGGGATCGGCGGAAATCACCCGGTCGTTCAGCGGATGGTTCAGCACATTGCCATCAGCATCAACAAAGCGGCAGAGAATATCGCCGACGGCACCTGCTTTCAGCAGGGTTGCTATGTCTTCGCGGTCGACTAGACCGTAGCGACTCATGGCGGAATTGGGCGAAAGGTCGCCGACACTGACAATGGCAAGGTCAAGCTTCAAAGCATGTTTGAAAATATCATTAAGTCCCTCATGATTGATCAACGCATCGCGTGTCCGGCTGTCAGGTGCGAAAACTGGTGCAGCCATGATCAAACATTCAGCGCCCAGCCTGTCCGCAAAACGCCAAGCAAATTCCGACGGATTAAACAATGCCGCACGGGTCAGTCCACCGAGTAGAGATACAACAGTCATCTTGTTAAAGCTGCGAGGTGCAATATGAGGAAGGCTGGAACTTAGGGTTCGCCCCCAGCCAAGACCGACAGTCATTCCATCGGTGAGTATATCTTGCAAATAAGCACCTGTAGCTGCACCTATCATCGCGCCGATTTTGCTGCCGTCCTGCGGCTTGGCAATTACCACCGCGCGCTCCAAACCATATGCTGATTCAAGCTTACGCTCCAACTCAATGCAGTGACTCTGCTGCGTGGTAACGCGAATCTGAACGGTTCCGTCCTCTCGGCACGCCGCTAGTGTACGTATGACCCGAGCGCGGGTCATATTTAGGATTTGGGCTATCTTATCCTGAGTTAATCCTTCGATAAAATATAACCATGCCACCCGGGTGCGTATATCCTGCTCAACGTCGAAATTTTCACTCACTGTTCCCACCCTGGTGCCGCTTCGGTGAAGCTTTAATCGTAATGTTGCAACCATGGCAAGTCTTGGTGTAGAGGCGCTACTTTCGACGTAACAAATCTACCAAGATTGCCACGAGCACTACCGACCCGACTATCAGCCGCTGCCAATAACCGGAAACATTCAGCAGAACAGTGCCGTTTTGCAAGACTGTCAAAAGTAGAGCGCCAAATATGGTGCCAAGGATTGTGCCTTCGCCGCCACGCAGCGAAGTTCCGCCAATAATCGCCGCAGTAATTGCACTCAACATCCATCCCTCGCCGACGGAAGGCTGAGCGGCGTCCATTCGGCTCGCATAGAGAATACCAGACAATGCTGCAAATGCACCTGCTAGGCCATAAACAGCAAATTCAACACGCCAGACGCGAATGCCCACGAGCAGGGCTGCATCTCGATTGCCTCCCACGGCATAGATGTTCCGCCCAAACCTGGTCTTCGTTAACATCCACCAAAGGATGATCCCAGCGCCAAAAAATACGATAACGGGAGCAGGAATACCAAACACTTCACCTTGTCCGAAGAATCGAAAGTTGCTGCCTAAGGGCCTTATTGGATAGCCTTGCGTAATCACAAGATTGGCACCAGCGAAGATTTCACCGGAAGCTAAAGTGACGATAAACGGATTCAATCGCAGTTTGGCAACAAATACTGCGTTGGCGAAGCCAAGACCCAGCCCGAACAGGCAGGTGAGCGGGATCACAGCGTAGGGGTGGATCCCCAAAACCGTTAGCATGAGCGCTCCAATAATAGCTGACAGTCCGGCTATGGCACCCACCGACAGGTCAATTCCCCCGACCAAAAGGACCAATGTCTGTCCCAACGCCACCAGACCAACAAAAGAAGCGTTGCGCAGAACGATGGGCACATTTGTTAGCGAAAAGAAGTTAGGAGTGGCTACAGAAAGCAAGACACATAATACCACAAGGGCGAAAACAACGCCGCTCGCCTCCCACTGACGGAACCTGCCAAGCCGAGATGTAGGTGTCAGCGGTGTCGATATTACTGCCCGTTGATTGGGCATTTTGTTACCTCTCAGCTTAGCTCATCGCTTGTTGCAACAGCGACTCCTGTGTCGCTTGATCAGCGCGTTGGACACCTTTGATGCGCCCTTCGTGCATAACTAAAATGCGGTCAGAGACCTCAAGTACTTCCAGTAATTCGGACGAGATATAGATGATAGAAAGGCCCTTTTCGCAAAGGCCCTTCAACATACTCTGGATTTCGAATTTGGCGTTTACGTCAATACCTCGCGTAGGCTCGTCAAGAATAAGGACTTTTACGCCAAGCATGAGCCAACGCGCCAAAATGACCTTCTGCTGATTCCCGCCGGAAAGGCTGGTAATAGGATCATTAACTGAGCCGAGTTTAATCCGCAGTTTATTAGCGTAATCAGCAACTTCCGTGGCTATTTCACCAAAACGTAACCCAAACAGCGAGCGAAGTCGGCTGTAGCTCGGTAAAGCCATATTTTCAGTGATGCTCAGCAGCGGGAATATTCCTTCCGCCTTGCGTTCTTCCGGCAAATAAACGAAACCCTTTGCTATCGCGTCAGATGGATGGCGAATTGATACGGTTTCGCCAAACATATCGATCTTTCCTGTATCGGCTTGCGTTACTCCAAAGAGACATCTGCCGAGTTCTGTGCGCCCGGCTCCTATAAGTCCGGCAATACCGAGAATTTCGCCTTTATGTAGCTCGAAAGATATATCTGAAAACTCACCCGCACGGGTCAGTCCTTGAGCGCGCAAAACGATTTCACGACGTTCGACGTACGGCCGCGGCTTGTGAGTGCCTTGGACTTTACGTCCGGCCATCATGTTAATCATTTCTTCTTTGGTCGTCGCTTTCGGCTCGAGCTGACCTATGGATTTACCGTCTTGCAATACCGTTATGCGATCAGAAAGCGACAGAATTTCATCGAGACGATGGGAGATGTAAAACACCGAACCTCCTTCGTCACGGAAGCGCCGCACAAAACTGTACAGTTTCTCGGTTTCGCGGTTGGTTAAGGCGGCAGTTGGCTCGTCAAAAATCAAAATTCGAGCTGAAGTGGCCACAGCGCGGGCTATTTGAACCAATTGTTGTTGCGCCTTATTCAGGCGGTCGACTTTAATATCGGGGTCGATCGTGTCATCTATTTCATGCAGGCATTTTACGGCCTTTTGGCGTGTTGCACTCCAGTCAATCACCCCGCTTACACACAAATGTGCTCCCAGAAGGATATTTTCTGCAACTGTCAATCTCGGGACGAGATTGACCTCTTGCGGGGCAATCGTAATGCCGGCGTTTTGTGAATCCGTTGGCGTATGGAATTCAACTGGTTGACCGTTACGGAAGAGTTCCCCAAAGGACGGCTTGAGCTTTCCACAAAATATATTCATCAGAGTCGATTTTCCGGCTCCATTCTCGCCGATAATGGCATGTACTTCGCTCGTTCTAATGGAGATCGAAACGTCATTCAGTGCTTGAACCGGTCCGAAATTCTTCGAAACATGTCTGGCTTCGAATACGGCGACCATGGTCACCCCCCCCCTGTGATTCGATGCGGCGCTCAAAACTCTTTGAACGCCGCATCAATTGACGGTTTTAGTTGCCCACATTTTCCTTCGTAATGATGCGAGATCCGGTTTCATGATCCATTGGGATCGTGTGTCCCTCGTTTTTCGCAACGAGATATTTTACAGCCCAATAGCCCTGTTCCCATTGGCGTTGCGCCATTGTCGCTGTGATGACGCCATCCTTAACAAACTGAATCGTCTCAGGAAGGTCGTCCAGGCCGACGATTTTGACTTTACCAACCAATTTGGCGTTCTGCACCGCGCGGGCCGCACCAATAGGGTTGGATGCATTGCACCCGAAAATACCAACGAGATCAGGATTTGCCTGCAGTGCGCTTTCCGTGAGCGACACTGCTTTGTCAAGATCATCATTGTCAGGCAGTTCAAATACGATTTTGATGTTCGGGTGCTTGGCCATAGCCGCTTTGAAACCCTTGATGCGCTGAATATGGTCCTGAGCCGTCAGGCTTCCAGAGAGAATGCCGACCTTTCCTGTGTCGCCAACCTGCTTTGCCAAAAATTCGGCTAGATCGAAGCCATCCTGATAGGAGTCCTTTTGGCCAACAAAGGCAAAACGGTCCGCACAAAATGAGTTGAACGTGACGACATTGACGCCAGCCTTTACGGCTTCATCGAGGATCTGAACGTTGGTGGCAGGGTCGAGGCAGGAGACCGCGAGTCCGTCCGGGTGTTTGCCAATGTTGCTTTCAATGCGTTGATTATGGTCCGAAACGTCGGCTTGCGGCGGCTGATCCCACTGCACATCAATATTAATGCCCTGCTTTTTAAACTCTGCTGCAGCAAAAAGCGAACCGGCCTTCACAACTTCATACCAGGGATGGATAACCTTTGGAATGAATACGATGGTCATGCTTTTGGCGATTGGATGGATCAGGGAGCCCTGATCCGCACCAGCGGCAAAAACGCCGGTGGTGGAGCAAAGGCCAGCCGACAAAAGCAGGCTGCCCAGCAGAATTGTTTTAAGCGATTTCATGAGTTTCTCCTTGAAACATTGATATTGCCGAACCAGCCGCTGCAATGAACACGGTAGCACAAGGGTCAAGTACAGTGGTCGGTGCGTTTAAGGCCAGACTGGCATGACGCAGAGACAAGAAAAGTCGTTTAGGACGGATCGCTTGGCGGAGTGTCGTTAACGTCGGACGGCTTGTGCCGATCTCACTCGTTGCTTCATTGATGTCTGACGGCGCATGCCCTGTCAATACATTTGTATTTATAAAAGTATTTAAATCACACGATGTATCTCAGATTTTATACATAATTTTCGCATAAACAAATTGAATGGCGATAATTTGGCATATAGAATGGCGATAATTTGGCATATATAAGCAAAATTTATAGGGCGAGGCATCAAATAATGTGGGTAAGGTAAATTTACCTTCAGACACATTGACTTTGTATGTTACAAATGATTTCTTCAGCCATGATTGTTGAGGTTTGCCCAATTGCAAAGGCATTTCGTAAGTGGTTGTGGGTCGTCCGTGTAGGTCGGTTGTCGTCGTTGCTGGGTGTAGCGGGTGTCTCGAGCACTATGGCAAATTACAAAGGTTGATTTATGAAAGCTGCATTGTTGCGAGAGCCAAACAATCTCGAATTCGTTGAAATACCCGATCCTGAGTGCCATGCTGGCGACCTAATAGTAAAAGTCCGGGCGGCGACAGTTTGCGGAACAGATATCCGGATTTTCCGCGGCAGAAAGACCGCAGGGGTTCGCTACCCGTCGGTATTGGGTCATGAGTTTGCCGGGGAGATCATCGAGGCCAAGGGCGATTCGGCATTTAAAGTTGGCCAACGGGTATGTGTAGACCCCGCCATTCCGTGTGGGTACTGCGCCTATTGCAAGCGTGGCCTCGAGAATATTTGCGAGAACCTCACAGCACTCGGATATGAGTTAGACGGGGCATTTGCTGAATATGTTCGCGTGCCGGCGAGAGCTTTGGCTGCCGGAAATGTGCATGAAGTTCCTGCCAATCTTGCATTTGAGCAAGCAGCACTGACGGAGCCATTTGCCTGCGTAATTAATGGCCAGGAAAAGGTTTCTGTCGGGCCCGGCGATTCTGTTGTCGTTCTTGGTGCGGGACCTATTGGATTATTACATGTGAAACTTGCGCGCTTTTCGGGAGCACGAAAAATAATTGTCAGCGAGCCAAATGCTGCGCGCCGCGCTGTCGCGCTCAATGAAGGAGCCGACGTCGTCGTGGATCCGACATCAGAAAATCTGAACGAGATCGTAAGAGCGCACTCTTATGGCTTAGGCGCTGATGTGGCAATTGTCGCGATTGGAGTACCCGCCCTAGCCAATGTGGCGCTCGGTCTGGTCCGGAAGCGCGGCCGGATCAGCCTGTTCGCCGGCTTTTCGGTAGGCGACACCGCTCATCTCGATATTAACCTTATACATTATAGTGAGCTAATTGTAACCGGTGCTTTCGGCTTGACGCGCCTTCAATTTGAGCGCGCCCTCGATTTGCTTGCAAGCAAACGGTTCGATGTCAGCTCATTTGTCACACATCGCTATGGCCTCTCCTCAATCGCTGAAGCGATGAAGATGGCCGAAAACGGTGCTGCGATCAAAGTTGCCATAGTAAATACTGATACTAGGGAAAGTAATAAATAACATGATTACATCCGAAACAGATCGGATAACGAAAAGCGGCAGAGTGCCGAAAGCGCATTATTCCGTTTTCATAGTTGGCGGGGGCATTAACGGTGCGGGGCTATTCCGGGATCTCTGTTTGCAGGGTGTCGATTGCCTCCTGATCGAATCAGGCGACTTTTGCTCCGGTGCCAGTGCCGGGCCATCACGTCTGATTCATGGTGGCATAAAATATCTCGAAAATGGTGAGTTTCGACTGGTCCGGCAATCAACGCTTGAGCGGAACTTACTGCTTAAAAATGCTCCGCATTACGTTAAGCCAATTGAAACCGTTTTGCCGATCCATTCGTGGTTTGGGGGCATAGTACCCAGTATCATCCGTTTTTTTGGCGGCAAGGCGAAGCTAAAAAATCGTGGTCTTTTTATCACGAAAGTAGGTTTGATGCTCTTTGACCTTCTGGGTCGAAACCATCGAGGCTTGCCTCGGCACACACTTGCTCTACGCAGCGCAAGTTTGAAGACCTTTCCTGAACTGGTGCCAAGCTTGACTGCCACCGCAACCTATTTTGATGCGCGCATTACCCATGCGGAGCGGTTGGGGCTTGAGCTAATCCTTGATGGAATGAAAGCAAATCCAGATAGTCTTGCATTGAACCATGTAGCTTTGAGCAATTCCGACGCCGGAACGCTCGAATTGAAAGATCGCAATTCCGGTGAAACCTATAAAGTAAGCGTAAGGGCCATAGTCAATGCCACTGGCGCGTGGATAGACCAAGCTAACTTAACTTTAGGTTTAAAAACAAGCTACATGGGCGGAAACAAAGGCTCACATCTCATTGTTGACAATCCGCGCCTTCTTCAGGCTTTAAACGGCAGGATGGTTTATTTCGGCTCTGCGGATGGTCGTGTCGCGTTGCTTTACCCATTTATGGGAAGGGTCTTGGTCGGCTCAACTGATATTCCCGTCGCAACCCCGGATCGGGCAGTCTGTGATGATGACGAACGCGATTATATGTTGGCGACCCTGCGGGAAGTTTTCCCGCAAATTCCGGTCACTCCGAGCCAAGTCGTATATACCTACTGCGGCGTACGCCCGCTTCCTCGCAGCGACTCTAAAGATCCTGGTTCAGTCAGCCGCGACCACTCAATTGTAGAAGACTTACTTCCGAATACCAATATCCCAATCTTTGCAATGATTGGCGGCAAGTGGACAACGTTTCGAGGCTTTGCCGAAGAGGTTAGCGACAAAATACTAAAGCGTCTGGACCGCAAACGCCGTATCAACACCCAGTTGCTTCCGATCGGTGGCGGTAGGGACTTTCCAAAAAAGCCGGCGGACAGGCTTGCGTTCTTGACTCGTCTGCGAGGCCAAGCGCTTGCCGCTGAACGTTGCGAGATTTTATTGGATCGCTATGGAACCCACTGCGAGGCTGTTGCGCAATGGTGCTGTTCCCGCAACGACCAGCTTTTGAAGGCGCTTCCCGACTATTCTCGCGAGGAGATAGTGTTCATTTTCCGGCATGAACTCGTCGGTCGATTGGCAGACGTGATTTTCCGCAGAACCGACATTGCGCTTTCGGGTAGGCTCACCGCGGAATCTCTACTGGAGATTGCCGAAATAGGTCGAACGCAGCTGGGATGGAACCAGACACAAACTAATGCCGAGCTTAGCGATGTTTTGAATGTCGCTCGCGAGCAGCACGGTATGAAGTCACTCTCCCCTGTGTTGCCGGTGCAATAAAACATTTCATTTTTAATCAGCCCCCGAAACGTTTGTATGTACAATAAGTCAAATGTTGTGCGTATATTTATTCTAATGTTTTAAGCTTAGCGGCATTTTTAAAATTCAAACTTGGAGCACCGACATGAAATACGACTATTCCTCTATCGGCTTCTATACTTTTGATTGTCTTGGCTGGCCTGTCACGGAAGTACCTAAGGGCGGTGGAACGATTTTTATTGATGAGCTAGCAATGGCCGTCTCCGGGGCCGCGGGCACAGCTGCAATTGCCGCGGCCAAAATGGGCCTAAGCACGCAGGCAGTCGGCGGGCTTGGCACAGATATGATGGGAGATTGGGTACTCGGACGGCTTCGGCATTTTGGTATTGATACCTCAGCGCTTCCCAAGATAGCCGGTACGCGCACATCTTCTTCCATTGTCCTCACCCGGCCAGACGGATCGCGTCCGGCTCTCCATATGAAAGGTGCCACCGGTGAGTTCTATGTCGATGATGATTTGATGGCTCAGGCTATAAATGCTCGGGTTGTTCATTTGGGCGGGGTGGGCCTGATGGATAAAATGGATAAGGGACGCAATGCAGTTCTCGCAAAAACTGCCCAGGCCACCGGCGCTATCACCACCGTTGATATCTTTGCCGGATCCAAAGACGATCTTCCGGCAGTAGCCAGTGTCCTGCCTTATACAGACTATTTCATGCCCTCAATCGAAGAGGCTCACGCTTTAACAGGACGCAACGACCTTGAAGGGACGACACAGTTCTTTCTCGACAGCGGGGTCAAATGCTGTGTCTTTACCCTTGGTCCGGACGGTGCGTATTATCACCATCAGGACGGCACGAAATTTATTATTCCCGCCTTTGAAATCGATGTGCATTGCACATGCGGCTGCGGAGATGCTTTCGACGCGGGCTTTGCCGTAGCGCTGTGTAAAGGTTTCGATCCGGAAACCGCCGTCCGTTTCGCACAAGCAACTTCTGCCCTCAACGCCACGGGATTGGGGTCTCAAGCCGGCGTCGAAAGTTTTCAAAAAACCTGGGAGTTTATGAACAACAATCCGACCAAAGCTTCGCACTACACAGTGAAGGCGGTTTAAAAAGGTGCCGATTAAACTTGGAAGAAACCATGACTTACGAAGAAATTGCTCAAAGCACGCGTCAACAAGCTTTAGAACTCCATAAATCGGCCCCCGAAACCATGCGAGCCTTTCA
>JANXSV010000037.1 GCA_025356505.1 Methylovirgula sp. | reverse complement strand
TTTTCGCCATCATCGACACCAAGACGCAGCACCCTTGCGGGCAGGCGACGTTTATGCGCATCGACACGGTTAATCGTGTGATTGAAGTGGGCAATATCATCTACGCGCCTTCGCTTCAGAAAACTCCGGGCGCGACGGAAGTCATGTATCTGATGGCAAAACACGCCTTCGAGCTCGGCTATCGCCGTTACGAGTGGAAGTGCAATGCACTCAATGAGCCCTCAAAGCGCGCTGCGGTTCGTTTCGGTTTCACCTATGAGGGCACATTCCGCCAGCATTTGATCGTCAAAGGCCATAATCGCGATACGGCTTGGTTTTCCATGCTCGATTCGGAATGGCCCAGCCGCCGTGCGGCCTTTGAGACATGGTTGTCTCCCGATAATTTTGACGCGCAGGGCAAGCAGAAAATCGCCCTCGCGACCCTGATGATCCAAGCAACGGAAAAGGCAAATTCATGAGCGGACGTCTTATTGGCAAGACAGCATTCCTGACCGCCGCAGGTGCGGGCATTGGCCTTGCCACCGCGAAAGCCTTTTTGCACGAAGGCGCGGAGGTGATCGCCACAGACTTAAATGAAAAGTCTCTAGCGGAATTGCAAGGCGTGGCCTGCTATGCGCTGGATGTTCGTTCCAGCGCCGCAGTGCGCACTTTGGCGGCGGAGGTCGGCCCGATTGATATTCTGTTCAACTGCGCCGGATTTGTTCATCACGGCACGGTTCTCGAATGTTCCGACGAGGACTGGGATTTTTCGTTCGATCTGAATGTCAAAGCGATGCACCGCACTATCAAAGCCTTTTTGCCCGGCATGTTGGCAAGAGGCAGCGGTTCAATCATCAATATCGCGTCCGGCGCGTCTTCGGTGCGCGGAATTCCAAACCGCTACGCTTATGGGGCCAGCAAAGCGGCGGTGATCGGGCTTTCAAAGGCCGTGGCGGCGGATTTCATCAAACGCGGCATCCGCTGCAATGCAATCTGCCCCGGCACCATCGAGAGCCCCTCGCTTGACGCCCGGATCGCAACCCTCGCTGCGCAAACCGGACAGAGCGAGCAGGCCGTGCGGCAAGCCTTTGTCGACCGCCAGGCCATTGGCCGTCTTGGCAAAGCCGAAGAAATCGCCGCTCTCGCCGTCTATCTGGCTTCGGACGAAAGCACCTATACCACGGGCACAATCCACCTCATTGACGGCGGCTTCTCACTCTAGGATTTTTCGATGCGCATTTTAATTCTCGGTGCGGCTGGCATGATCGGGCGCAAGCTGACGACGGCCCTTTTGAAAGACGGCCATCTGGGCGGAGCGCCAATTCACCAGCTCGACCTTGCCGACGTCGTGCCTCCGGTTATGCCTGTAGCTGCGGCCGTGCAGGTCCAGTGCGACGCTGTCGATATTTCTGACGTGAGCCAGGTCAACAAGCTTATTGGTCGCAGGCCAAATGTGATCTTTCATCTTGCCGCAATTGTCTCCGGCGAAGCCGAGGCCGATTTTGAAAAAGGCTATGCCATCAATCTCAATGCCACCACCTATTGCCTTGAGGCGATCCGGCGCATTGGCGCGCCTTACTGCCCGAAGTTGATATTCACGTCATCCATTGCGGTGTTTGGCGCGCCATTTCCAGCCCTCATTGAAGACACTTACGCAACCACGCCGCTCACTTCCTACGGCACACAGAAGGCCATCGGCGAATTGCTGGTTTCCGATTATTCCCGCAGAGGCTTTGTCGATGGCATCGCGCTGCGCCTGCCGACCATTTGTGTGCGGCCCGGGCTGCCAAACAAAGCCGCTTCCGGGTTTTTCTCCGGCATCATTCGCGAGCCGCTTGCCGGGAAAACAGCAATTTTGCCTGTGTCCACATCTGTGCGCCACTGGCACGCCTCGCCGCGCGCGGCCATCGGCTTTCTGCTCCACGCGGCAGCGCTTGACCTTGCGAAACTTGGAGCCTCACGGGCGCTGAGTTTGCCCGGACTTTGCGTCAGTGTGGAGGAGCAGATTGAGGCACTGCGCCGCAAGGCGGGCGATGCGGCGGTGGCGCTCATCGAATCTGAGCCTGATGCGGGCATCGCTAAAATCGTCGCGGGCTGGCCGGAAGGGTTCAAGCCGCAGCGGGCGCTTGCCCTCGGCTTCAAGGGCGATGAGAGCTTTGACGCCATCATCCAGAATTATATTGATGATGAGCTTGGCGGGGTATTACCCCCGATCTTTACCGCACTGTAGCCGCACGTCGGCGCGGCTTACAGCTTTTTCAGGCTGAGAAGCGCGCCGGATTTGATTGCCGGATCTTTGGCCCAGGTATCATCCGCCTGATGGATGAGCGCAGTTTCGTGGCCGCGCTTGGCCACCAGAATGAGACGGTCCTTATCCTGCCGCCAGCCGACAGGATCAAAAATTTTCATCCCCGTATCGGCGCATCCGGCTTCGAGGCTGGCTTTGAAGTTACCTTTTGGCGAAGGTTTGCCTGAATCAAGCATCAGAGAACAACTGGACGGCTTTTTCGCATCGCGCAAGATGGCATAGCGGCCGCCCACGGTCGGGACTGCTGCAGCGCCAGCCGGGGCAGCGATAGCCGGGACGCTTGGCGCGGCGGGCGTATCGAGCACGGCTGGTTTGGTCTTATCCAGCTGCTGAAATCCTGGAACAGGCGTCTCATTGGCTGCAACCGCGCTGACGCCCGCCCCGCCAACGGCATGAATCTGATAGGTTTCCCCTTCAGGGCCTTTTGAAATCATTGCGCTGTGATCGTCAGCCCATGTGAAGTCTAGAACAGACTTTCCTGTGGCATTGGCAAAAACCAGCTTTTCCGCATCGCGCGCTGCCCATGCTGTGGTGTCACTCAAAATCGGCATGGCGCGCTTGCAGCCCATGGGCATGGCGAGACTGTTGCCAGCGGGGGTCGCGTCCAGGCGCAGGGTTACGCGGCATTTGCGATTGGTATTGTCGAGCGACATATCCCATTGGCCGGCAAATTGCGGTTGCGCCGCTTGGCTGGATAACACCAACATGGACCCGAAGGCGAAAGCAGAAATCCGGATCAAGCGCGCCATAGTACCTCTCCCAAACAATTTTTTGCAAAACACCGCGTAAAAATGAGAGGAAATTACGCTTTCCAGATTGTCTCCGCAACCGGAGTCAAAGGCACTTTGGCTTCGTCCCAACTTTTGAGGTTATCGACAACCAATTGTGCCATAGCATCGCGCGTATGTTGGGAGGCGCTGCCGACATGCGGAAACAGCACAATATGGTCCATATCGAGGAGCGCCTGCGGCACCCGCGGTTCATCGACAAACACATCGAGGCCGGCGGTGAGGATTTGCTTTTCCTGAAGCGCTTTTATCAGAGCCGGTTCGTCCACCACCGAGCCGCGCGCGACATTGATAAGGATGCCATTGGGGCCGAGGGCGGCAAGCACTGGCGCATTGATGAGGCCCTTTGTTTCCGCGCCGCCCGGCATAATCACCATGAGAATGTCAACTGCCGCTGCCAGATCGGTGAGCGAGGCATAATAGGGATAGCTGACATTGTCCTGTTTGGAACGCCCGTGATAGGCGATTTTGAGGCCGAAAGTCTCTGCGCGGCTGGCGATTGCCTTGCCGATCCGCCCTAGGCCGACGATGCCCATGGTGCGATCGCGCAAGGTGGTGGTCAGCGGAAAGCTGCCCTTTAACCAAGCCCCGGAACGAACATGGCGGTCTGCCTGAGGCAGTTGACGTATGGTGCACAGCAACAGGCCCATCGCAGTATCCGCGACCTCCTCATTGAGCACATCCGGCGTATTGGTGACGATGAGCCCGTGCGCTCCGGCCCATTTTGCATCAACATGGTCATAGCCGACGCCAAAACTGGAGACAATTTCAAGGTTGGGAAACCGGCTCATGAATTCCGCATTAATCGGCACGTGGCCAAAACCAACGGCAAGGCCGCGAATTTGCGGCGTGACGGCGGCAATTTCGGCCGGGCTCATGTCCCACATACGATGCAGCTTTTGTGAGGCCGCGATGCCGTTGACAATCAGGTCCGGCATCGGCATTGGCATCAAGACATCCATTTACGCGCCCCTATTCAAAATCCTCGACCGATTATCGCATAGTTAGCGATAACAGCAACCCTGCCATGCCGCTTTTATAAGGCTTTGGCGCGATCGCGCAGCAGATATTTCTGCATTTTGCCGGTGGAGGTTTTTGGTAATTCGGCAAAAATGATGGTGCGTGGCACTTTATATCCGGCAAGCTGGCTCTTGCACCAGGCCACGAGTTCCGCTGCGCTCACGCTATGTCCCGGCTTAAGTTCGACAAATGCGCAGGGTGTTTCGCCCCATTTTTCATCCGGGCGCGCCACAACCGCAACCGCCTGCACGGCAAAATGCTTGTAGAGCGCGTCTTCAACCTCGATGCTTGAGATGTTTTCGCCACCCGAAATGATGATATCCTTCGAGCGGTCCTTTAGCTGTACGTAGCCATCCGGGTGCTTGACGCCCAGATCACCGGAGTGAAACCAGCCTCCGCGAAAGGCATCGCGTGTCGCTTTCGGGTTTTTGAGATAGCCACGCATCACGACATTACCGCGCATCATCACCTCGCCCATGGTCTCGCCATCTGCTGGAACAGGGTCCATGGTGATCGGGTCCAGCACATCGAGCCCTTCAAGCGCGATGTAGCGCACGCCTTGGCGCGCTTTTTTCGCGGCCTGAGCTTCGTTCGAAAGCGCGTCCCAATCGCTGTTCCAATCATTTACCACCGAGGGTCCGTAGGTTTCGGTAAGCCCGTAAAGATGGGTTACGTTGAAACCGGCGGTTTTCATACTTGCCAGAACCGCAGCCGGCGGCGGCGCGCCCGCCACAAAAAACACGACAGAGCCGGGAAGCTGCTGCTTTTCTGGCTCAGGGGCATTGAGCAATGTCGACATTACAATCGGCGCACCGCACAGATGCGTAACCTTATGCTGCGCGATCAGCTCGTAAATCGGCTTGGCGCGCACCGCCCGCAAACAGACATGCGTGCCATTGGCCGCCACCACAGACCATGGGAAGCACCAGCCGTTGCAATGGAACATCGGCAGCGTCCATAAATAAACCGGATGACGACCCATGTCGCCGGTGAGCACATTGCTCAATGCCAGCAAATATGCGCCGCGATGGTGATAGACCACGCCCTTAGGGTCACCCGTGGTGCCGGATGTGTAATTGAGAGAAATGGCGTCCCATTCATCATCCGGCAAGTTCCACTTAAATTCGGGGTCGCCGGTTGCCAGCAGCGCCTCATAATCGAGCGCGCCCACGGGCTCCCCTGAACCTGAATAGCAGGGATCATTGTAATTGATGACGAGGGGTTTGACGCGGGCAAGGGAGAGCGCCTCGCGCATGACGCTGGAAAATTCCCGGTCGATGATCACCACTTGTGCTTCGGCGTGGTCAAGTGTGAACGCGAGCACCTTGGCGTCAAGGCGCGTGTTCAAAGTGTTCAAAACCGCGCCGATCATCGGAACGCCGTAGTGACATTCGAGCATCGCCGGTGTGTTGGCCATCATAACACTGACCGTGGTTCCTCTGCCGACACCGTGGCTCTTTAGCGCCGAGGCAAGGCGGCGGGCGCGGCTGTAAAATTCGGTATAGCTGCGTCGCAAATCGCCGTGAATGATGGCGATATGGTTTGGAAAGACTGCCGCAGCGCGCTCAAGAAACTGTACCGGCGAGAGCGGCTGGAAATTGGCCGGATTGCGGTCGAGATCTTTGTCGTAGGCGGATATTTGCGCAGTGCGTGGCTGTTGTGGTGTCATTCTGGCCTCCCGCTTGCAGCTATACCCTGCGGCGGCGGCGGTTGCACTTCACCAATTAAGCTAATGCTACAGCATTTGGGCGCAGCGCCCGGGCGAAAATCCAGATGAATAGCGCGACCATGGAGATGACGCCAACCGGCAGCAAACAGGTCTGCGCCACGGTGCGCGCAACGAGCGGCGTAAACCAGACAAGGCCGAGCAGGGTTTTCTCATAGGCGAGAAAGCCGCGTTCAATTCCATGCGCACATATAAAAGCAATCGCGGGTGCGATGACCATCATATCATAATCGAGGCAATAGGGCGTTGCGAGAATGGCGGCGGTCAGGAGCGCCGCCGATTTTAGGCGCCAATCGACGCGCTTCGCCCACAACAGCCCGACGCCTGCCACAAGTGCGGCAAGCAACAGGCCATGTGCCACATAGGCCGTACTGACATCGCCGCCGAGCATCCGCACCGCTGCAAACAGGCTCTGCATTTTGTAAAAGCCGGTATTTCCCTGTTCCAGCAAATCAACCCGCGAGTAGGTCAGGCTTTGAAAGAACGCTGCCCAAGGCGCCGTGCCCCACAGGATGAGCGTGACAAGCGTGAGCGCCGCGAAGCTGGCGGCAGCGGCGCAAAAGGCGCGCAAGTAAGCGCCGCTCAGCAGAGCAACCGGGATTAAAAGCCCATATTGCGGCTTGTAGGCCAAACATGCGAACAGAAAGCCCGCCAGCAACGGTTTCTTTTCAAGCGCCAGCAGCCCTCCTGCCATCAAAGCGGCGGTGAGGAAGCCATTATGGCCATGGGTAAGATTGATGAAAACGGCGGGGAACGCCAGACTCAAGATCAAGGTTTCACGGCGCGGCACAATGCTGCGCATGACGGCCAGATAGGCCAAGGCGGAACTTGCCTGCCAGAGCAGCAGCGCCCAAAGATAGGGAAACAGGCCAAATACAGCGGCAACAGCAAGAAAAAACGGCGGATAGCCCCAAGCGAACAGTGCCGTCTGCGCCCCAAATGCAGCCCGTTCCGCCGCAAAAAGGGCGTCATTGTCAAAAGGCTTTGCCGGGTTTCCATCCAGCACGAAGCGCCCGGATACCCAGACTTCTGAAAAGTCAGTTCCCAGCGGCCGGTTCATCCAATCGAGCAAACCGTGGGCTGTGGCAAACCAAGCGATCAGCGCTGTGGCATAGAGCCCCACGAGCATCAGCGGATAGACGCGCAAGCGCTGCGCCGTTGCCCAGCTGCCGGTGGTTAGAATTTGTAACATCTTTCGAGTGTGCGCGCCGCGCCTTAACATCCGGTTGACC
Organism: Methylovirgula sp.; assembly: GCA_025356505.1. GTDB lineage: Bacteria > Pseudomonadota > Alphaproteobacteria > Rhizobiales > Beijerinckiaceae > JANXSV01. The sequence continues at coordinate 1,877 of JANXSV010000037.1, read as the reverse complement.
GGCACCGCGCTTGGCCAAAAAGCTAGGGTGCAATGCACTGCGATTTCATTTAGTTTACCGGTTGAAGTCCGGACAAGACACCAAGCCGAAACTAAAAATGCTTGGTGAGAGGCAAGATGCGGGAGCTTTTTGAAGATGAATTACGCCGAAACCTACGCCGCCTGGCAAAAAGACCCGGAAGGTTTCTGGCTTGAGGCCGCCAAGGTGATCGACTGGATCAAGCCGCCGGTCCGTGCGTTTGATGCCGCGTCGGGCCCGCATGGGCGCTGGTTTCCGGACGCGACCTGCAACACCTGTTTCAATGCACTCGACAGGCACGTGCGCGATGGCCGCGGTGATCAGGCGGCGTTGATCTATGACAGCCCGATGGCGGACCTGAAGCAAAGCTTCACCTACACGCAGGTGCTAGCCGAGGTGCGTGCACTGGCGCAGGTGCTGCTCGATCACGGCGTCGTCAAGGGCGACCGCGTTGTGGTGTATATGCCAATGATCCCGCAGGCTGTGTTTGCGATGCTGGCTTGCGCCCGCATTGGCGCAGTCCATTCGGTGGTGTTTGGCGGATTTGCCTCCAAGGAACTGGCCACCCGTATCGACGATTGTACACCCACACTCATTTTGGCTGCATCCTGCGGGCTGGAGCCAAACCGTGTCATCGCCTACAAACCGCTGCTGGATGAGGCGATTGCGCTGTCCAACCACAAGCCAGCTTCGGTGATCGTGTTTCAACGCCCGCAACTGGGAGCAATCCTCGACCAGAGCCATGACCATGATTGGGCCGCCGCGACAGCCGCCGTTCAGGCGCAGGGGCGAGGCGCAGACTGCGTTGAAGTGAAAGCCACAGATCCGCTCTATGTGCTCTACACGTCTGGCACAACCGGCCAACCCAAGGGGGTGATGCGCGACACTGGCGGCCATATGGTGGCGCTGATGTGGACGATGAGCCACCTCTATGACATCAAGCCGGGAGAAGTTTTTTGGGCTGCATCCGATGTCGGCTGGGTGGTTGGCCACTCCTATATCGTCTATGGCCAGCTTTTGCTGGGCGCGACTTCGGTGCTGTTCGAGGGTAAACCCGTCGGCACCCCCGATGCCGGCACGTTCTGGCGGGTGATTTCAGAACATAATGTTGTGTCGCTGTTCACGGCGCCAACGGCTTTCCGCGCCATCCGCAAAGAAGATCCCACCGCCAGCTATGTCGGCAAATATGACCTTTCAAAATTTCGGGTGCTGTTTCTTGCAGGCGAGCGCGCCGATCCGGACACGGTGAAATGGGCTGAAGACGTGTTAAAAGTGCCTGTCATCGACCATTGGTGGCAGACGGAAACGGGCTGGTGCATGGTTGGCAATCCGGTGGGCATCGAATTAAAACCGGTCAAACACGGCTCGCCAACCGTGCCTATGCCCGGCTTTGATGTCCGCATCGTCGATGAGGGCGGCAACCCGGTGCCCGATGGCAAAATGGGTTCCATTGTGGTGAAGCTGCCGCTGCCGCCAGGCGCGCTGCCGTCGCTGTGGAATGCCGACGACCGCATGGTGTCAAGCTACCTCGAAGCCTTTCCCGGGTTTTATTCAACCTCGGACGCGGGCTACAAAGATCACGACGGCTATCTCTACATCATGGGCCGCACGGATGATATCATCAATGTCGCCGGGCACCGCCTCTCAACCGGCGCGATGGAGGAGGTTTTATCCTCGCATCCGGACGTGGCGGAATGTGCTGTGGTGGGGATCAAGGATGCGCTCAAGGGCGAGCAACCCTGCGGCTTTATCGTGCTGAAATCCGGCGTTACCAAGCCGCATGCGCAAATCGAAGCCGAGATCGTCAAACTGGTGCGCGATAAAATCGGCCCTGTGGCTGCATTCAAGCTTGCCATTAC
>JANXSV010000159.1 GCA_025356505.1 Methylovirgula sp. | reverse complement strand
GTGCGCACCGCAAGAGGGTTAGCAATTTCCGCGGAGGAGCCGGATTTGCGCAGGCCGATGACGTCACCTTCCGACCCGTCGCCGCTCCACGAAACGTTGAATTGCGCGCCTGAGAGAACTTTATCCGGCGCACTGAGCTTGATGTTTGCAGGCGCAATTTTTATCGGCCAGTTCACGACGCCAGTGATCGGGGCGCAGGGGGTGACCTGAAGCTGATAGTCACCCGGCGTGGTCGGCATGGCCAGCGTTATCGGCCAATGGTCCACACGCTGCTCAGAGTAGATCTTGGAGTTTTGTAGAAATACCACATCGGCTTGCGGCAATTCGCCGTTGAAAAGAGTGAGCGTCACACTTTTACCGGCGGGAATCTCACCTTGCAGTCCACCCGGTTTTTCACTCGAAATCTCATGGGTTGTTTTTAGCGCGATAGACACAGGCTTTTTCGCAACGAGAGTTTGAGATCCACCGCCCCACAACACTTTGGGCGGGGACGATTTATCCCTGGCGATAGTCGTAAAAAGATACTCTCCCTCTGGCAATGACACCGGCTTGCCATCGGCTGGGATCTGCGCCAGAAAGCGATTTTCATCAACACGCAAAACGGCGATTTGAGCGTCTTGAACCGGTGCACCATCTGGCCCCGCAACGGTGAAGCGCGCTGTAACTTTCGGCAGTTTGGCGAGCGCATCACTGCGAATAACGTCATCCACAGCGATCAATAAACCAAACGGCAGCGCCAGCAATCCGTATTGGTCAACCACGGCCGCGCCGCGCTTATAGTCCTTTCCCAGCGGCTTAAGTCCCTTGTCCGGGCAAGAGAAAGTGTCAATTTCGGGCTGGTCTTTGCCCCAAGCTGCAGGCGAAAACACCACCGCTGCCAGTGTCAAACCTGCACAGATTCGTCTCAACCTTTTGCCATTCAAGACATGTTTCTGCATATCCGCCTCCAATTTTCAAATTAGAAACGCGCGGCACATAATCAAGCATTAAATGGCGCGCTGGAGCGAGTGAACGGAATTGTAACGCACGCGATTTTGCTCTCATGCTATCGGTTTCAGCAGGCTAGGCTTGAGGTGCGCAGATGATACGTTCAGGAATAACAGGAAGTTTGGCAATTGCCTTGCTGGCCCTATGCAGCGGGGCGCGGGGCGCAGAGTGTCCCTTGCTGAAAGCGGTATACGCACCCCTTGATCCTGAGGACGACATGAGCGCAGATGCGGGCAAGCAGAATCAGTATCGTGCCCGCCACATTGCAAACAACGGCGCGCAAAATCAGGCTGGTTTCATGCTGCGGATAACGGAAGAAAATCAAAAAATTTCATATGATTTCTCATACGCCTTCGCCAATGGCTACGGCCGCACCTCGCTGGTATTTATGGGGGATAGCAAACACAGCGCCGAGCCTAAGATGAAGGCCACCGATCCCGGTTCCTCGATTTTTTATTTCAATGAGCAATTGCATATTGCGACACCTGAGCAGGAGTTTCCCGGGCCTGCACCGAAATATCTGATCATGCCCGCGCTGGGGGGTTCATTCTGGTACTGGGAAAAAGGCCAACGCAAATTCGTGCCGCCGCAAGGCATGTGGGCCATGATTTCTTGTGACGACAAACCATAAAAAAATCGGCGGAGAAATCCCCGCCGATTGATTTTAACCGCAATGTTTCAGCGCAATCAATATGTGAGGGTAACCGTCACAGCATCAGTATAGCTGCCCGGATTGGGCGCAGCCTGCGGAGCAACGCGTCCATAAATGGTGAGCGTCTGGGCAGTTCCAGAACCTGTGCCAGCCACCGTGTCTGTGCCGATAGTAGTGCCCCAGTTGGAGGTGCGGGTCGAGTTTGTATAAAGCGAGTAAGGAATAGTTGCGGCAAGGGTCGTATGCTTCATCAAGCGAGCAGTGACACTTGCCCCGTTGGTACCCTTATCCAACCCGACATTATATGGCGTGGTGTTGGTGCAGGTCACGTTCATGGTCGTGGTCTGATCGATATTGGCTGTGATCAGGCCGGTGCTGCCGAAGTCAATATCCGCAGGCGTGGTCATTGTGCATGCGGCGACGATGGCGATTTTTGCATTGAAACTGGTTGTGACTGTTGTCGCAGATGCCGCACTGCTCACCATCACAGCTGCAACCATACCCGCAAGCTTTACATAGTTTTTCATAAGAAACCCCTTCGAAACTAACAAAATTTCAACCGAACCAAAATGGAGACCGGTTAGAACCGGATGACTTGAACGGATGAACTTTAAGAGAAAGTCCTTGGTCCAAGTCACCGAGCCACATGCCCGCCGTAAGTACAATTTTACCGATCTTGGTGAAAGTTTCGTTAAATTATTCAACGATTAAGGATAATTACGTGGATTTTAGCGAATACCGTCTCAATCGGCGCGCCATGAACACGCCTCGAATATTTGAACACGAGGGGGCAGACATGAAAAAGGGGAGCGCTAGGGCTCCCCTTCGGACATCTAAAAACTAAGTGAGGCTTAGTAGCTGACAGTCACAGTTACGGTGTCAGAATAACTTCCCGGCACAGGTGCGGCTTGCGGAGGGACGCGGCCGTAGACGTTGATGGTCTGCGCAACGCCGATACCGGTGCCCTGAACGGTGTCGGACGGATAGACGCTGCCCCAATTGGCTGTGCGAGCGGCATCAGAATACAGCGAATAAGATATTGGTGAGCCCGGTCCGGTCATCACGCGCGAACTGGTGGTTGCGCCCGTCAGGCCCTTGTCAAGAGCGATCGAAAACGCAGTCGCATTTGTGCACGTGACATTGATGGCAGTTGTGCCGTCGATATTTGCATTCAAGATACCGTGGGAACCAAAGTCGATGTCGCTAATAGCGCCAACCTGACATTCCCCGACGATGGTGATTTTGTTGTTAAATGTTGTGGACACAGTTGCTGCCTGGGCGGATCCAGCCGCAAGCAATAAGACGGCTGCGAAGCCTAAACAAACTTTTGAACTCATACTCAACTCCTACTGAACGCGACACGAACTGATGTTCTTGTACTGGGTATCTGTTTTGCTCCAGATCTCTTAAAAGCCGCTTCGACCTTTACAAGCCTGAGCATTGTTCATTCCGTTGAAGATGAGGTTAACGTTACGCTACCTAGATACACAAATTTTGAAGTATAGATTTATTTTGATCACATAGTTAATGAAGTATTTACTGGCTATAGCGTACCGCAACGTAAAATTTACGAAGTAGATAATTTTTTATGAATGCGAGAATTTTCGCCAATACATAAAAAGTCTGGCACCGGCACCAGATAGGCAACCGGTACCTTAACAAACGGGCGCTGCAAATCCAAAAAAATGCACAAAAACAGACGCTTAATCGATTTTGAATCCCAACGGTCATGCTTAACCGCTCATTAATCATATTGCCCCAATTTGGGATACTGACAGCAACGTGAATCGGTAAACCCGGCGAGGGTCAGAGCGGTCTGGATTGAAACCTACAAAATTGGGATGGGCAATGAATACATTAGAAATGACATTCCTGAAGGGAGTCCGGAATGAGCTTGCGACGTGTCTAAAGTCCAGAGGCCGCGGCGAGCGGATACCTCAATTCTCGGCTCTTGAAGCATTAAAATACCGCCACTGGACACTGCCTTTTTCCGCGAACTTTTCCGCAGCAGCACGAATCTGCGGTTTCGCCGTGCTGATTGGCCTTGCCGCGCCAACAGTGGCGATTGCCGCTTCGCTTCAGGTTTCGCCGACGACAATTGAAGTGAATGCACCCGGCGCAACCTCTTCAGTTTCGCTTGTCAATCCCACTCCGCAGCCGATTTCGGTGCAAGTGAGGGTGTTCAAATGGACGCAGACAAACGGCCAAGAAAGGCTGGAACCCACAAACGACCTTGTTGCAAGTCCGCCCTTCGTGACGCTGCCGCCGAGCGCCAACTACGCCGTTCGCTTGGTCCGTACTGCTACACGCCCGGTGCAGGGCGAAGAAACCTATCGCCTGGTGATTGATGAACTGCCTCAGCCAGGTCGGTTGAAAGCCGGCGCAATTACTTTGCTCCTGCGCCAATCGCTGCCGGTATTTTTTGAAGCGCCGGATATGCGCCCTGCGCAGGTCAGCTGGAGCTATGCCAAGCAGGGTGGAAAACTCCTGGTCACTGCTAAAAACGACGGTGACCGGCGAATGCGCATCGGCTCTTTTAACATGTCAAATGGCAAGGGCGGCTCCGCATCCTTTGGGGGCGGTCTGCTGGGATACAGCCTGGGACGCTCAGTTATGACTTGGGCGGTTCCAACGAAAAACGCAAATTTTAGCGCAAGCGGCGCAATCACGATAAGCGGACAAAGCGATCTGGGACCGATAAATGCCAAGGCCGAGCCTCAGGGCCACTAAACAGTTGCGCATGTTAGCGCTGAGCAGCGTCGCCGTTCTGGCGATGCCTGCCTGTGCCTTGGCGACACCAGCAGAGGTGCCACCCTTGCCGCAGACAGCCATTGCCACTGTTATGAAAGAAGACCGTCCGCTACAGCTTGATGTTTTTATTAACAGCCATCCGGTTCACGTTCTGGCGGCTTTCATTCAGAGCAAAGACGGCCGCCTGCGCACGACACGCAGCGAGCTCGAAGCCATCGGCATAAAGCCTCCGTCTGGCACCTCTGAAGTCTATCTTGACCAACTGCCTAACGTAACCTTTCAGGTCAATGACAGCAGTCAGTCAATTCATTTTTTAGCTTCCGACGAGCAACTCCTGCCGCGCGATTACAATATGAAAGCGGAAAACTCCGGTCAGCTACGCGCTCACACGGACCCCGGCGCAGTGCTCAACTATGACCTCTACACTGCGGCTTTACGCTCCACCAACAACCCCAATGTGGTTTTTCAAGGTGCCAGCGCCAATCTAGACGCCCGCGTATTTTCCTCGGTAGGAACTGTCAGCCAGACAGGGATTGTCAGCACAAATAGCACCGGCAACAAGGTCAATGCTGTGCGGCTTGATACCAGCTGGGTGTATTCAAGCCCGGATACGCTGATGTCCTACAGGGCCGGAGACCTGATTTCATCTGGCTTGCCTTGGACCAGGCCTATCCGTATGGGCGGCGTCCAGATACAACGTAATTTCGGACTGCGGCCGGATCTGGTGACAACACCAATGCCCTCGGTGAACGGCAGTGCTGCCGTCCCTTCAAGCGTTGATGTCTATGTCAACAATGTCCGCACCTTTAGCGAAAACGTTGACGCCGGGCCTTATCGTGTTTCAAACCTGCCTCTGATTGGCGGCGATGGCACTGCAAAAGTGGTGACGCGCGACGCATCAGGCAAAGAGACCACCACCGAAGTGCCGTTCTTCGCTTCATCACGTTTGTTGCGCGCGGGTCTGATGGATTATTCGGGCGAACTGGGTTTTGCGCGCCAATATTACGATGTCGAGTCGGACAGCTATTCCAAGAAACTGATAGGCAGTGCTTCGCTCCGGCGTGGCATTTTCGACTGGCTGACAGTGGAGAGCCACGCCGAGGGCGGTTCGGGTGTGGCCAATGCTGGTGTGGGCCTTGCGGCGCGCACATTCAACCGCGGCATATTCACCGCGGCACTTTCCGGCAGCCATATCAATGGCGGCAATGGCGTACAGGCCTTCGCCGGATTTGATACGCGCATATTGGGCGTGTTCATTGGCGCCTCGGCGCAGCGCTCATTCGGGAATTACCAAGATCTGGCATCGGTCACCGCCCCCTCGGCAGGCTCGGGATCGTCGAACGCCTGCACAACCGCCTCGACCAACGTTGCCTGGAACCCTGGATTCACCACCATCTGTGCGCAGCTCAAACCTCCCAAAGCGCAAGATCGCATCTCCTTGGGCGTTCCCATTCCATTTGATAAGTCGAGCCTCGGGGCGTCGTTTATTCGCACCACCGACGCCAACGGCCGCAAATCGCAAATAGCCAGCCTGAACTATTCGCGCTCGTTGTTTTACGACGCTTCCATGTCCATCTCAGGCTACCACGATTTTGTGCCGAGCCAGACTATAGCCGTCACATCAAAACACAGACGTGATTCAGGCGTGGTCTTTGGTGTTTCGATGCCTCTTGGCCCAAGGATTTCCGCTTCCTCCAGCGTTTCCGCTTCGCAGGGTGGTGTCAGCTTTGACACCAATGCTTCCCGCGCGCTTGACCGTGAAATTGGGAGCTACGGCTGGAGTGTGCACGACGCGGAAGGCAAGTCCCCTTACCGGACCGCTGATGCCAGCTACCGTGCGGATTTTGCCCGCCTGAATGTGGGTGTCGCTCAATATGGTTCGCAGGCCAGCGTCAGCGGCGAAGCTGAAGGAGCCATAGCGGCTCTCGGGGGCGGCGTCTTTTTCAGCAACCGTATCGATGATTCATTTGCCGTTGTCGATGCCGGGTTGCCAGGCGTGGATGTGCTCTACGAAAACCAGAAAATCGGGAAAACCAATTCGAGCGGCAAGCGTCTGGTGCCAAACTTGAGAGCGTTCGAAAGCAATAAAATTACGATTGATCCGAATGGGCTGCCGCTCGATGCGGAAACCGGCCTCACGCAAAGCGTGGTTTCGCCCAGTGATCGTAGCGGCGTTGTGGTGAATTTCGGCGTGAAGAAGAACGTGCAGGCCGCGATTGTGATTATCAATGACAAAACCGGCAAGCCTTTGCCTGCGGGCCTCGCGGGCACTCTGGCGGGCAGCGGTGAAGCCTTTGTCACAGGCTATGACGGGCGCAGCTACATCCGTCAGCTTGGAGCGCAAAACCGCATCACCATTGAAAATGCCGGACAGACATGTTCGGCGCAATTCGCCTACACCCCGCAAGCGGGCTCACAAGTGGTCATCGGGCCTGTTGTATGTCAGTGATTGGAATGCGGATTTGTCGGCTTTTGACCATTTGCTTTTGATCGCCTGCAGCGCAAAAGCGAGCCCATGTCACCTCCGGAACGGTGGAGCGCAGGCTCTTGCCCTACCTTGTAAGAATTCAAATTTACCCCTATGTCATAAAAGTGCTTAACTTCATGAGTACTGGTTTTTACAATACATTTTCGTTCAAAATAACTGAGGGAGGCTTACATGGCCGACAATCTGATTTCTGCAATTTCCCAATATCTCACTCCGGATTTACGCTCCAAAATTGCTGGGGCGCTCGGTCTTGACCCTGCCACGGCAAACAAAGCCCTTGGCGCGGCCGTTCCGGCAATTCTTTCGAGCCTGGGTGCCGTTGCTGCAACTTCGGGCGGCGCGGCAAAGATTTCTGACGCCATCGGTGCGCAGGATCTAAGCGTCCTCGATAACCTCGGCACAAGCCTCGACAGCGACGGGCCGATGAATGTCATTAACAGCGGCACCTCAACCCTGAGCTCGCTTGTGGGCGGCGCTGGTATGAGCGCGCTCACCGGTGCGATTTCCAAATATTCGGGTGCGGACAGTGACACATCCGGCTCGGTGCTGGGTTTGATGGGTCCGATTGTAACGGGCGTTATCGGCCAGCAAGATCCAAACAGCTGGACAAGCGGCGCAGGCATTTCCAACCTGTTTGCCGAACAAAAATCCAATATTGCAGCGGCGCTTCCATCAGGCCTAGGCGCGATGCTGGGTGCAGGTGCGGCTGGCGTGGCCGGAATGGCAGGCGCTGCCCGCTCAACCGTGACCACAAATCTCAATACAGCTTCTGCCAATACGCAATCGGCTGTTGCTCAGGAGGCATCAGGCTTCCCGATGTGGCTTCTGATTGTGGGCGCAATCGTGATTGCGGCTTTGGCGTGGTATTTCCTTTCCCGTCCGGCTCAAAAGCCAGTTGTCGCGACTCCGGCGGCAACACAGGTTGCAGCTCCGGCTGTTGACACTGCAGGTTCTATGAAAGCAATGGGCTCAGCGCTTGACGGCGTGAAAAGTGCCTTGGGCGGCATAACTGATGTGGCAAGCGCCAAAGCGGCTTTGCCGCAGCTTAGTGCTGCTTCGAGCGAGCTTGACAAAATGTCCGCACTGCCAGCCGCAGCAAAAACCGGCCTCTCAAGCGCAGTTGTTGCCGCAATGCCTGCACTTCAGGCGCAGGCCGACAAGGCCTTGGCCATACCGGGCGTCGGTGATGTTCTGAAGCCAACAGTTGATGGTCTCATGGCCAAGTTGGCTGGTTTGTCGAAGTAATTCACTAAGCAAAAGCCAAGAGCTTGTGCATCTAGGTCACAAGCTCTGGTATTCTGATAAAGGCGCGTCTCAGAAGTGAGATGCGCCTTTCACGCGCCGTAGCCAACGATCGCTTTGGTCTCAAGATAGTCGTGCAAGCCAAAAGCGCCATATTCGCGGCCATTGCCAGACTGTTTGTATCCGCCAAAGGGTGCAAAATAATCAGCCGCCGGTGCGTTGATTTCCACCTGTCCGGCCCGCAATCTTGCTGCCACGGCGCGGGCGCGCGGCAAGCTTCCCTGAACAAACGCCGATAGGCCAAATTCAGTGTCATTCGCGATGGCGATAGCCTCTTCCTCGCTCTCATAGCCGATCAACATGATGACCGGACCAAATATCTCGGTTCGCGCAATCGACATATTAGGCGTCACATTAGCAAAAATGGTCGGGCGGACGTAATAGCCCTTGTTGAAGCCATGCGGTCGACCGAGGCCACCCAGCACCAGTTCCGCGCCCTCCTCGATACCGGTTTTGATGTTGCGCTGGATTTTTTCAAAATGGGCAGCGCTGACCACGGGTCCAATGTCTGTTGTTTCATCAAGCGGGGCGCCCAGTTTTTGGCTATTCCCAACCTCAAGAGCTAGTTTTTTGACCACGTCCATCAATTTGGCGGGCACCAGCAAGCGCTGCGGCGAATTACAAGACTGCCCTGAATTTGAAAAGCAGAACGTAACGGAATAGTGCACGGCGGATTTAAGATCGGCATCGTCCAGTAGAATATTGGGTGAGTTTCCGCCAAGCTCCTGCGCAACGCGCTTAACTGTTGGGGCAGCTGCGCGGGCCACTTCAATACCGGCGCGGGTTGATCCGGTAAACGAGACCATGTCGATCAAAGGATGGCTGGCGATTGCTGCGCCCACGCTTGGCCCATCGCCATTCACCATGTTAAAAACGCCCGCCGGTACCCCCGCCTCATGCAGCACTTCCGCAAAGATCAGTGCGGAAAGCGGCGCGATCTCACTTGGCTTGAGCACCATCGTACATCCTGCCGCCAGCGCCGGGATCACCTTGCAAACAATCTGGTTGATCGGCCAGTTCCAGGGCGCAATCAGGCCGCAGACGCCGATAGGCTCGTGGCAGATCAGCGTTGTGCCTTGCAGTCTCTCGAAGTGAAAAGTCTTCAACACGTCCAGCATAGCATGAATATGGTCCAGCCCCGACTGGGCCTGCGCGGCGCGCGAAAACGCAATCGGCGATCCCATTTCAAGCGTCATAGCTTGGGCGATGTCTTCAAAGCGGCGCTCAAAAACATCCGCAATCTTTTGCAGGAGAGCAATGCGCTGCGCCTTTGTTGTCGCGCTGAATGCGGGAAAAGCAGCGCGCGCGCTCCGCGCAGCCGCATCAACATCAGCGGCGCTGCCCATGCTCAGTGTCGCGCAAATTTCTTCGGTTGCCGGATTTATGACATCGATCACCAGGGGTGAAACGGGCAAAACCCACTGGCCGCCAATATAAAACTTCGATGTGTCGACCATTTTTGTCTCTGCGATTAGCGTGGGATTTGGCTTTAGACTAGTTTTTTAGAGAAGCAAAACCGGCCTGACACGACATTGCGCGACATTTTTTTAAAAAAGCGTTCGGCGCAGACACCTTTTAGGCGCTAATGCGCCGCCCTTGGACCAAATCCGAGATGCACAAGTGCCGCCCGCACATTTCCGTCGTGATGTTCTAAAGTTGTCATGGCCTCTGCTACATCGCCCGCGCCGCACGCTAGCAGAATCGCAGGCTTGATCTGATTATTGGCGCGGTGGAGCGCAAACTTCGCAGTCGTTAAATCGACATTTGCGGCCTGTGCCACGATATGAGCCGCTCGTTTGCGTAACTTGTCATTGCTGGCTTCAAGACTGACCATCAGCCCGTCATAGACGCGGCCAAGACGCATCGCTACCAGTGTCGACAATAAGTTGAGCACACATTTCTGGGCCGTGCCTGCCCCCATCCGCGTTGACCCTGCGACCACCTCGGGCGGAGTTTCCACCAAAATCCGGTGTTCTGCCACATCCAGTAAAGCCGAGCCGGAATTATTGGCTATGGCAACGCTCAAGCAGCGGTTGGCGTGGGCCAATTTTAGCGCAGCTACGGCAAAAGGCGTTTGACCGCTCACCGACAGCGCAACGACACAGTCTTTGCGTTGAGGGTGCAAAGCCAAAATCGCATCAATAGCCGCGTCAATGTCATCTTCGGCACTGCCGTCAATCTGCGTGAGTGCGTTCTCCCCTCCGGCGATCACGACTTTGATCTGGTCGCGACTGAGACCGTAATTGCTTGGCAGCTCCAGCGCGTCAACCTGAGCCAGAAGTCCCGAAGAGCCTGCCCCCACATATATGAGACGGCCGCCAATCTTTAATCGCTCTGCAATCGCCTCTGCAGCGGCGGCGATTGCCGGAAGCGCGTCGGCGACAGCATCAATCGAGGCGCGCTGCACGTGAAGCATAGCCTGCAACGCTTGCAGTCCGGACCAGGTATCAAGACCGATGTAGCGCAAATCAGCGGCTTCAGTGCGCGGAAGAGCGCCATTCAAAGAGTCTAAAAGTTCGCTGGAACGCGCCACAGACGATCCTCAATCAGGAGTGGTCAAAAGATACCAATCTAAGACCTCTAGTCAAGAGGCCAATTTCACAAAATGAACAGGACCTGAAGAAATTCGGCCTACCCGCTGTCGGGGGTCACCTCAATGAATAACTTCTCAACTCAAGCAGGCGTAAGATGTTCCACTTCGGCACATTATTCCCGCAATTTTTACTTACCGATTAAGTATGCATTAATACTTACAAAAAATTCGGTGTGGTAATTTACAAAGTGGTCTGTATTGGTATTATCTCTTCGGGAGACGATATATGGCGGATCACTTCTATCTCGGCATTGATGGCGGCGGCACGACGAGCCGTGCCCGTCTTGTCGATGAGGCCGGGCGTCTGCTCGGTGAAGGGGTTGCGGGGTCGTCCAATCTTACGTTGGGCACGGCCGTTGCGGCGGCGTCCATTCGCGCGGCTTGCGATGCGGCAATTGCCGCTTCCAATATTCCTGGCCTTCCTTATGCGGAGATTCATGCGGGTTTTGGCTTGGCGGGGGCCAATGTGCCGGAATTGGCCGCAGCATTGCGTGAAGTCTCATTTGGTTTTGCGACGGCCCTTCTGGCCTCGGATGCTGAAATCGCCTGTCTTGGCGCGCATGGAGGCAAGGATGGTGCCATCCTTATTTTGGGTACTGGCTCGCAAGGGCTGGCGCTTGTGCAGGGCAAAGTTAAAACGCTTGGCGGCTGGGGATTTTTGGTAGGCGATGACGGTTCCGGCGCGCAGCTCGGCCGTTCCGCCATCCGTGCGGCCTTGCGGGCGCATGAGGGCTGGACGCAAGCCTCCGGCCTCAGCCGTGAGATTATGGCGCATTTTGGTGACGATCCGGCAAGGATGGTGATCTGGGCCGCTCAGGCCACCCCGCGTGATTACGGCCAGTTTGCGCCATGGGTACTGAGGCAGCAAGCGCAAGGGGATGCTCTGGCCAAAGTGCTCATCGCAAAAAGTCTGGCTCACATCTGCGCCATGCTGCAAGGGCTCGCAGCTCTGG
>JANXSV010000141.1 GCA_025356505.1 Methylovirgula sp. | reverse complement strand
AAAGCCGTCGGCGAGCCTCCACTTATGCTGGCGCTAAGTGTTTGGCAGGCTCTATCCGACGCTGTCGCAAGCGTTGGACATTATAAGCACGCTCCGCGCCTTGATCCGCCCGCAACCCCGGAAGCTGTGTTTAACGCCGTGCAGGCACTGAAACAGAAATGACCTCGCAGTTACAGAGGCTTACAGCTTTTCTGAACGATGGTGCGCCCGCTGTTTTTGTCAAAATTATCAAAGCCGAAGGCTCAACGCCTCGGAACGCCGACGCCTATCTGCTTGTGAAGATTAATGATTTTTTCGGCACCATCGGCGGCGGACAGCTTGAATTTCATGCCATTGCCGTGGCTCGGCAGATGCTGGTCGATGGCGAAGCTGCTAAGTCACTCGACGTCGCTCTTGGGCCGCACCTCGGGCAATGCTGCGGCGGGCGGGTAGAGTTACAGCTGACATCGGGGTCTGCCTCACTATATCAATCTTTATACGATGGAGAGCGCCGCGCCGCATCGCAGCAGCCTCATATTGCGATTTTTGGATGCGGCCACACCGGTAAGGCACTCTGCGTCCAACTTTCACAGCAACCTTTTTCTGTCAGCTTGATCGATGACCGCGAGGATGCGTTTGAAGGAAGTTCGTTTCAAGCGACCCGAATTTGGGTGCCGGACCCGACGAAATTCGTCGATACCGTGCCTGCAAGCGCAGCATTTATAATCCTCACCCACAGTCACTCGCTGGATTATTCAATAGCCGCCGCGGCGCTCAAACGCGAGGACAGTGCCTATGTGGGGATGATCGGGTCTGCAACCAAACGCGCTCTGTTTTCCCGCTGGTTTTTACAAACCGGCGGCACACCAGCTCAGCTCGAACACCTGACCTGTCCCATCGGCGGCAACGAAATAGTGGATAAGCGCCCGCAAATCATCGCGGCACTCACAATTGCGCAGATCATCGGCATTTTCGCCCGCTACTGACCCGTGCAATCCGGCATCAATAGCGCTATAATGCCAAGATGCGTTTCACACCCCAAATCCTTGATGAAATCCGCGCCCGGCTGCCCGTATCCGAGGTTGTTGGTCGCCGGGTGAAACTCAAGAAACAGGGCCGAGAATGGGCCGGGCTTTCGCCTTTCAATGCTGAAAAAAGCCCGAGCTTTTTTGTCAACGACCAAAAGGGTTTCTACCACGACTTTTCTTCCGGTCGTCACGGAGACATCTTCAAATTTCTGCAAGAAACAGAAGGACTTAGCTTCCCGGAGGCGGTCGAAAGTCTGGCGAGTCTGGCAGGGGTAGATCTCCCCAAATCATCGCCTGAGGCGGCGCAGGCCGCCGAAAAGCGCAAAGATTTATATGACGCGGCGGAAGCGGCAGCCTTATATTTCGAGGGACGCTTGCAAACAAGCGAAGGCGCCGCCGCACGCGCCTACCTCACCAAGCGTAGCCTATCTCCCACCACGCAAGCAGAATTTCGCATCGGCTATGCTCCAGACGGACGCGAAGGTCTCAAAACCCACCTTATCGGCAAAGGCTTCGCGCAGGAGCAGCTTATCGACGCGGGTTTGACCATTCTCCCCGATGATGGTCGCTCTTCATACGATCGGTTTCGCGGCCGGTTGATGATCCCCATTCAGGATGGAAAAGGCCGCGTCGTCGCTTTCGGCGGCAGAACACTTATGCCGGATGGCAAACCTAAATACCTGAATTCATCAGAGAATTCGCTGTTTCATAAGGGTCAGATGGTGTTCAACGCCCATCGCGCTCGCTCCGCCGCTCATGATTCTGGCACTGTTGTTGCGGTGGAAGGATACATGGACGCGATTGCCGTCTACCAAGCCGGTTTCAAGGCAGTGGTCGCGACATTGGGCACAGCCTTCACCGAAGACCAGATGGCGACGCTCTGGCGCTTTGCCGACGAACCGATCATCTGTTTTGACGGCGACAGAGCCGGAACAGCCGCTGCATTTCGCACTATTGACCGGATATTGCCGGTCCTCAAAACCGGAAAAAGCTTCTCATTTGCCTTCCTGCCTGCCGGTCAAGATCCGGATGACCTTATAAAGCAGGGTGGAATTCGAGCGTTTAATCAAATACTTAGCGACGCAAAACCCCTTTTTGACGTTATTTTGCAACGCGAAAGTGCGGGCGTGGCGCTGGAGCGGCCGGACCAGCGCGCCGTGCTGGAAAAAAAGCTATTTGACCTGCTGCGCACCATTCCCGATCCGACGCTTCTCAAGCATTATCAGGCCTCGGCGGGCGCTGCTTTGCGCGATCTTTTCCGCCAGAATGACTATCGTCCCAACCAAAATCAGCGCCAGAACGGAGATTTCAGACCGCCTCAGGGCAATTGGCAAAAAGGCGCGCGCGGCAAATTCGGCGCTCCTGTCATCAACGCGCTGCCTGCCTCCATGCGCGCCGATGATACGGAGGAAACGCTGCTCGCGCTGCTGGTGGAATACCCCGATCTAAGCCGCCACTACCGGCCCGAACTCGCGAGGCTACACCTGCGCGGCAAAAGCGGATCCAACACGCATGATGAAATTTTGCATGAGATATTAAGGGTTTACGATGAAGACGCTCCGGCCATACCCGCGGCGGTCTACGCCCATCTAACCCCGGAAATGCTCCCCGCCTTTGAGGCCATTCACGGGTCAGGAGACGCGCAAAAACCCATGGGACATGTGCTCTATAGCCGCTATGCAGTGATGGGCCACAGCCCTTCGGGCGTGTTTGTTGAGCGTTTTTTGAAGCTTTTCAGGGAAAAACTCAACTTGCGCCAGTCGCAGGATGAGCTCAAACGCATGGTGAACGAGGTCAGCGATGACCCAGCTGATCTGGAGCGCATCACCGCGCTACGAAGCGAACTGCACCTCATGCAGGAGCGAATTCACACCAGCGAGCATGAGCTGGGCGAAGAGGCAACACTGTATCTGAATGCCGTAGAAAACGGCTGACCGGGCGGGACGGCGAAGAGACGAATTGTCTTACGTTTTAAAATATCATTACATTTCAATAGGTTGAGTTTGTAATAAACAGGCCAAAACCTGGACAAATCCGGGCGCATATCGGCCAAAAGCCGGCCAAACAAGGCCATAGTCGGCCAAAGCAAGATTTTGACGGTTTTTCAGGTGCAAATGCGTCGTGCGAGGCTGCTGAGGAGCTTGGCAGAAAGCAAATCGTGCATCGCGATTTCTCTCCCGATAGCCAGAGGACAAAAGCGGCATATGGAAATTTGGATTAGGCGAGGCGGGCATGCTGCGGTACGAGTTTTTAGCGAGTTTCGAAACAACTCGACAAAAGCTGATTGGGGCGCCCTCTGGAATTGTGAATGTAGCGAGGCTGAAGATGACTGGAAACACGAAAACGGTAGGGTCGCCTCTATATGTACTTCTAAACCAAATTAATGCAGCCGCCGCCAGTGGGCTACATTTGGTCGCGGTCGGAATGGCTGTGGCGCTTCCAGACATATGCGTGTCGCTTTCTAGTTTGGACGGTCGCTCCAATGGTCAAAAATACAGAGACTGGTGCGCTGCAAATTTGCTTGAAGGTGATTTTTCCTACGTCACTGGCGAAGATCTCTGGTCGATGCGGTGCGGCGTCTTACACCACGGAAGGTATGGTGATTTGAAGCATAATGTTGCCCGCGTAATTTTCGCCGTTCCGACACCTGAAAACAATATTTTCGTAGATAACGTGGTA
Organism: Methylovirgula sp.; assembly: GCA_025356505.1. Taxonomy (GTDB): domain Bacteria; phylum Pseudomonadota; class Alphaproteobacteria; order Rhizobiales; family Beijerinckiaceae; genus JANXSV01. Next base: position 1,586 of record JANXSV010000141.1, on the reverse strand, counting down.
AATGACGCCTATTTTTACAGCGTTGTCGATTTCTGCAAAAATCTCTGCGACGCTGCTTATAGGTGGCATGAATCTAATAAACACGACCAAATCGTCATCGAGAACAGCGCTAAAATGATGCAGTATTATCCCAACGGACTTCCGCCATATGTTGTCGGCATGCCGGTAATAGCGTGATCCACACTCAGATTTCCGCCAGCCGTTCGCTTTCAGCTCACTCCCCATAGCCCGCCACGCGGACCAGTTCTCCAAGCGCCAGTGTGAAGTCCGGGTGGCGAAAATCTGCCAGGCTCACGCGCCGCGCCGCAGTGGGTTTTTTGCGCCAGGCTCCCTGCATAACAAACAGCAGCTCGGCCTCGCCCGCACTTTCGAGCAGCGCAGCAACAGCGTCGTAGCTTGCCTGCGTCCTTGCCCGCTCAGCGCGGTCTTCCTGTTCAAACTTCAGAAATCCCGAGCCGCACTGGCTGTAGGACCCCACATAACACACATGCGGTAAGGAAAAATGCCGCCCCACTTCTGCCTCATCGGCCTTTAGCGCATAGACACAGGCTGCCGCGCCAAGGTGCCAGTCTTTCAGGGGCAAAGGCTCACGCGTGGCGACATAGAGCATTGGCCGCGGCGCTCCGAAACGCCGCTCCATCAGCTCGCGGCGCTGTTGCAAAGCACCCTTTACGGCCATTTCGCCACGGGTGGCATAGAGGATAAAATCGAGTCGACATTGCCTCCGGTTTTAAGACCAAAAATCGTGCCACGATCATAGAGCAGGTTAAATTCCACATAGCGCCCGCGCCGGATCAATTGCTCTTCGCGCTGCGCATCGCTCCACGGATTATGAAAATTGGCGCTGGCTATCTTTGGATAAATCGCCAAAAACGCCTCGCCGACCTTTTGCGTAAACGCAAAGTCGCTGTCCCAGTCATCTTCGAGGTAGTCATAAAATATGCCGCCGATGCCGCGCGGTTCATTGCGGTGTTTCAGGTGAAAATAGTCGTCGCACCACTTTTTGTAGTGCGCGTAATCGCGCCCGGCGCAGGCGCTTTCCATTGCGCCGTGAAAGGCGATGCTGTTGGCATCGTGTTGGGTGCGGCGGGCATCAAGCACAGGCGTCAGATCAGCGCCGCCGCCAAACCACGCCTTCGAGGTCACAACAAAGCGGGTGTTCATATGCACGGTGGGCACATTCGGGTTGCGCGGATGGGCTATTAAGGAAATGCCCGAAGCCCAGAAGCGCGGGTCCTTGTCAGCCCCCGGGATAGACCCGGCAAACTCCGGCGCAAAGGTTCCGTGCACCGAAGATGTATGGATGCCGGCTTTTTCAAACACGCGCCCGTGGAGCAGCGCCATCGTGCCGCCGCCGCCGTCGCTGCCATCGTGGTTTGTGCGCTTCCAAGGTGTCTTTTGAAAGCGGCCGGGAGACTTGGTTTCCGCATAGGGACCCTGACACTCGTCCTCGAGCTTTTCAAAGCTGGCGATGAGGCGCGCCTGCAAAGCCTGGAACCAGCTTTCGGCCGTGGATTTCTGAACCTCCAGACTATCCATAAAATCCCCCAACTTGCCGCAAGGCCTCTCCTAACACCACCGCAGCG
>JANXSV010000424.1 GCA_025356505.1 Methylovirgula sp. | reverse complement strand
TGATAAAAATTTTCACGTCTCGCCGTTTATCGGCATGGATATGACTTATCAGTTTCGCGTTACGCGGCGTGACGAGCGCCTCTCCATAGCCATCAATGTATTTGACAGGGACGGGCTGCTGCTGGTGACGGCGCTGGATGGGAAACCACAGACATTGAGCAATAGCGCATTGTTACGCGCGTTCTCCGCTTTGCCCTTCGTAACGCTGAAGGTGATCTTGTCAATTCACTGGGAAGCGTTACAGCTTTGGCTGAAGGGCGCGAAATTCCGCACCAGTCCGCCGAAACCATCTGCGCCGGTGAGCGTATCTCCTCTCATAACCCGATATCGCAAGGATACTAACAATGGCGCTTGAGCGAACCCGTGGCCGTTTGTTGATTTGGCCAGCCCCGCAAATTATGTCGCGGTTTGAAAACTGGTTCATCACCAAGCTGTTTGGCAACATCAGCATGGGTGAACTGGACATTACCTTGCCATCTGGCACGCATCGGCATTTTCGCGCTGCGACGCCCGGAACCAAAGCAACAGTTGTCATTCATTCATGGCGCACTGTGCGCCGGGTGATCGCTGCCGAAAGCGTCGGTCTTGCGAAAGCCTATATCGATGGAGACTGGACAACGCCCGACCTGACAGCGTTTTTAATGCTATTGGCCGAGAACGGTCCGCAGTTGGACGCCGCCTTTGCCGGTAAGTTCCGCAAGGTCGATCGTCTGCGGCATTGGTTTAACGGCAATTCTCTGCGCGGCAGCCGGAAGAACATTTCGTTTCATTACGATCTTGGCAATGATTTTTACAAGCTTTGGCTGGACGAGAGCATGACATATTCGTCGGCGCTGTATCCGAGCGAGTCTGCGAACCTCGAGGCCGCTCAGCAAACTAAACTCGCACGCATCGCAGAAATGTTACAGGTGGCCAAAGGCCAGAAGGTTCTGGAAATCGGTTGCGGATGGGGCGCGTTGGCACGAAATATCGCCGAAAGAGGCGCGAATGTCGTGGGCCTGACCCTTTCTCAAGAGCAGAAGCGTTTTGCCGAAGCCAAAATTGCTGATGCCGGAAAGCAATCGCAGATCGAAATCCGCTTGCAGGATTATCGCGAAACGACGGGCGAGTTCGACAAGATCGTCTCGATTGAAATGCTTGAGGCGGTGGGCGAGGCCTACTGGCCGGTGTATTTCAATACGGTGCGTGAGCGGCTGAAGGCAGGCGGTCGTGCGGTGATCCAGACGATCACCATTGAAGAGAGCCGCTTTGAGGGATATCGGCGGGGGACTGACTTTATCCAGCGCTATATTTTCCCGGGCGGCATGTTGCCGACGCCTACAATTGTACGCGAAGAGGCGGCGAAGGCCGGGTTGAAGCTGGTCGAAAACCAAAACTTTGGCCTGTCCTATGCTGCAACTTTGATGGAGTGGCGGCGGCGGTTTCACCATGTAACGCAAGAGCTTCAGGCGCTCGGCTATGACAACAAGTTCCGCCGGATGTGGGACTATTATCTGTGCTACTGCGAAGCCGGGTTCCGAAGCGGCGTGATCAATGTCGGGCTGTTTTCGTTCGAACATGCTTGAACGTGGCGGCCTGTGCCGCTTGCGCGGATCTGGTCGAGAGCTTTAAAATGCGGCTGACCGGATCAGCAGGGTGAATAAATCACGATGGGCAGAGGTTACAGGCTTTGTGCCTTCGCTGTGTTTGCGAGTGTATCGTGCGTGCATCCGGTTGCTGCTGCTGACGCGGTCACGATCAAGAGTGCGGACCTAAGCACCTATTTCCCTCTGCCTGGTTCAAAGGTCACGGCGACGCTGCGGTTGAATCAGCTTCCTGTCGCCCGCGCTGGCGGTGTGCGAGCTGATCTGGCGCTGATTAAAAATGGCAGCAATATTCTGGTGCGCGTTTTGCACCCGAATTTGAACCCGGCTCAAGCTTCGGGGGAAGTTGAAATTGTCCAGCAGATCGACATTCCCGTTGGTATTGAACGGGGTGATTATAGGCTTGAGCTGAAACTGTCCGATAAAAAATCCGGACGCCTGTTTTACGAAAATAAAAGCGTCAGCGGCTTCATCGTGTCGGGGGCTGCGTCGCCTTTGGGCTACAGCACCGTTAGAGCGCTCAGCAGCTTCGATATGCTCGAAAGTATGGGTGTCGGCATCGGCATTTCATATCAACTCGCACCCGATTATCCGAACCGGCCATGGGATATTTCAAACCGTGACGGCGAAAAAGAAGCTATCGCCGCCCTGAAATATCTGGGTTTGCATCATGTGCGTAACGAAGGTTTGGATGATAATCCGCTCGAAAACGCGGATCGACCTGCGCCCGGAAAGGATGCACCGAGCGATTTCGAGAATTTTCTGACTCTGCGCGCGGCGATACCTGAGCTGAAGCTCAACTACCTTGTGCAGGGCGCCAATAAACATTGGGGCGATGGCAGCGCGGGCGACCCTAGGCCCGTCTTGCTAAAGCTGGCAAAAGCGGGTGCTCTCTCCGCCATTGAGGGGCCGAATGAGCCTAACTTTCAATGTGTGATGTCGCCCACCGGAACGGCTTATGTGCCATGTGCAGGTGGGGCCGACTATGCTCAGAACATGTACCGGTTCAATCAGATCTGGAGCGATTGGGGCAGGGCGCTCAGTGGTTTGAAGCACAGTGACCCGGCGTTTGCTACCGTGCCGCTGCTTACACCCTCGATTGGTGCATGGGGCCCTAACGGCCCGGACGGTGTTGAAGGGTTTTATGCCAAATCAGGCCTGAATGATCATAGCGAACTCTATGACGTCATGAATATTCACGCCTATGGGCCGAGCGGATTGAGCCTCGGCGATCCGCAAGGCGACATCCGATTTGGCAATGCGCCAAATTGGGCGGCCTA
>JANXSV010000410.1 GCA_025356505.1 Methylovirgula sp. | reverse complement strand
GATGTCCGCAAACCGCATTCCGGCGATGATCAACTTTTCCGCTGGTGCCGCCAATATTCTCGCCGCCTGCAAGGGTGCAAAGATCGAAACGATCATTACGGCCCGCGCTTTTATCGAAAAAGCCAAACTGCAGGCGCTGGTGGAGCAACTGTCCGAAAGTGTGAAATTCATCTACCTTGAGGATGTGCGCGCTGGCGTTTCCAGTGGGGATAAAATCTCGGCTTTACTTCACTATAACAACGCCTTGGTCCCAGCAAAGGGCAGCGATCTCGCGGCCATATTGTTCACTTCGGGGTCCGAGGGAACACCAAAAGGGGTGGTTCTGTCGCATATAAATCTGTTGGCCAACACCGCCCAAGCCGCCGCCCGTATTGATTTTGGCAGGCAGGACAAAGTGTTCAACGTTCTGCCGGTATTTCACTCCTTCGGGCTGACCGTTGGCATGATCCTGCCGCTGGTGTCAGGGGTTCCGGTGTATATGTATCCCTCGCCGCTGCACTATCGTATCGTTCCGGAGCTGGTCTATGGTACTAATGCGACCATATTGTTCGGAACGGATACGTTTTTGAGCGGATATGCCCGCGTGGCTCATCCATATGACTTCAGGAGCCTGCGCTACATTCTTGCCGGTGCGGAACCTGTCCGGGAGACAACGCGCAAAACCTATATGGAAAAATTCGGTATCCGTATTCTCGAAGGCTATGGCGTTACGGAGACGGCGCCGGTTCTGGCTATCAATACGCCGATGTTCAACCGTAGCGGCACAGTTGGCCGCGTGATGCCGGGCATGGAAACGCGGCTTGAGCCCGTGCCCGGCGTGGAAGAGGGCGGGCGCTTGCATGTGCGCGGCCCTAATGTGATGCTGGGCTATCTGCGCGCTGAAAATCCGGGATTTTTAGAAGCGCCATCAATGGGTTGGCATGATACCGGAGATATTGTGACGATTGATGGCGACGGTTTTGTAACAATAAAAGGCCGGGCGAAGCGCTTTGCAAAAATTGGCGGCGAGATGGTTTCGCTGGCGCAGATCGAGGCTCTGGCAGCCGAATTCTGGTCTGGAGCCATGAGCGCAGTTGCCAGCCAGCCGGACGAAAAAAAGGGCGAACGTTTGACGCTCGTGACAACAAAGGCAGATGCAAACAGGATCGATTTTGCGCGGTTTGCCAGGGGTAAGGGCCTGTCAGATCTCGCTATTCCGGCGGATGTCATCGTGGTGGATGCACTCCCCGTGCTGGGGTCCGGCAAGCTGGATTTTGCCGGGGTGAACAAGCTGGTTCTGGAACGCTTGACTTGCAAAAATGCAATGGCCGAGACCTAGCGTAGAGCTTTTCAGGATTGGACACTCTGGGACACGTTCGGCCAGCTGCTTTTTAAAAAGAAGTGATTTCAATAGCATAGGTGTTTTTGACTGAATCGAAAATCTGGCCAAAACCAAGCCAAATTCGTGCCAGAGCGGCCAAAAACCGGCCAAACGGGCTAATATTCGGCCAAATGGCCCGATTTTGGCGCAGTTAGTACAACCCAAATGCAGCCACCAAGGTTATGATCTTATCTTGCAATGGCACCCAGAATTCGGGCGGCGGTTATATGCAAGTTGGAGAATGCGGAGAGAGCCTCATCAATAAGTGACGGTTGCCACCAATGTGTCAGAATAGGTTCCCGGCGGCGGTGTCGGGCTTTGCGGAGGCACGCGGCCATACATATTCAGTGTCTGCGTGAAGCCCGTGCCGGTTCCGGAAATTGTGGCCCCCGCAAGCGAGCCCCAAGCCGTGGTTCTGGCGGAGTCGCTGTAAATACCATAGGTCACGGAATTGCTGCTGAGAGTCATCTTGCGCAATTTCGGGTCGGTCGCGCTGCTCAGGCCGCCGTTGATAGAAATGGTGTAAGGTGTTGTGTTGGTGCATTGCACATTTAATGTGCCGGTGGAGTCCACGTTTGCGGTCAGCAGGCCAACTGAGCCGAAATTGATGTCTGTTGCAGCTAAATTGCATTTGGCACTGATCTTGGCAGTCCACGTGTCCGTGCTGCTTGCCCCGGTAAGGCCAGTTCCTGTTGGACATGCGGTCGCGGTTCGCACGGCGTAGGATACAGCGGGTGTCTGCGATGTCCAGGTATAGCTCCCAGGTAAAGCCGCCTGTTGGGCGCCATATATTTGGCCATACACGTTGAAGGCGGGGGTTGTGGCTACTCCGCCTGCCAGCAAAGTGAGGTCATAGGTGACGATCGAACCTGGATATGCTGTCACGCGTGTCATGTTAGGCGAACCCCAGATTGCCGACCTCGCTGCATCGGTGAAAAGATCGAAAGTCAAGCCGTTTGACGTGCCTGCCAGCGAGCGCTGTGTTGTGCTGCCACCGAAATTAGCGCCGACGCTGATGCCGATACAGAGGCGGATAACTTGCCCGGCTGTTCCGGCTGTGCAGGCTATCGTGAAGCTCGAAGCTGCGTTGATTGCCGTTCCGGGCAGCACATCGATTGTCCCGAAGGAACCGCTTGGCGGACTTGGCGTGCAGGTGAGCGCCGCCGCAGGGCTGACGGCATAGAAAAACAGGCCCGATAAAACTGCCCTGAAAAAAGGCCGCCTGAAAATTACTCCAAAACTAAAAAATAGGAGGTTGCCCAATACTAAATCTCAGAAAAAAGATATAAAATTACGTAAATCGACTCAAAGCGCACGGTAACTATGAACCAATTGAGCAGAGTTGCAAATTGATGCTGACCCAGCGTTATTGCCGTCCACAGGCTTGCGCGGCTTCACAAAGTTACGGCATCAGTCACGCGGGATAAGGGAATCCGGCTGCTTTTGCCTCCGCATCCCAATCCAATGTTTGCGTAAAGCTTTGCTGCGAGACGGCGGCAAAGCCGTCAATGAGCAGAGCCTCGCGCACTGGCGCAAACCAACTCGCGCTTGAAACGCTGGTAAAACTCTCACGCAGGCGTTGCACCTGAGCCGCTGGCATATGCTGCGAGGCAACGAAAGCCGGGATGGGAGCAAGGTCGG
>JANXSV010000156.1 GCA_025356505.1 Methylovirgula sp. | reverse complement strand
GACAACTAATTTCCCATGATCAATCTGGTTTAGCTGATATTGCGCGCCTGTCAGATGATTTTCTCCGCCTGCGGTTGATATTTCGATGAAGCTCGGTTCAATCGCCAACCCTTGGCCTTCAAGCTTGAGGCAAGCTTCTTTTGCGGTCCAGATTTTTAAAAAGGCGTGATGCCGCGCGGTCCCCGCGAGCTGTTGTAATGCTTCGCGTTCGTGCAGATGCAATATGTTCCAAGCTGGTTCGAACTCCGGCTCGAGAAGCTCAAGATCAATGCCAATCGGCTCTTGTGCAACCGCAACCGCCGCGAAGCCGCCGCGGGTGGAATGAGACAAATACAACGGGGCTGGCTGACCATTATCGAAAAAACGCAAGGCCCCTTCGGCTGAAACGTTGATGCTGAGGCGCGTCCGGGCAAAGGCTTTTTCGGCGATGGTCAGGGCAAGTTCGCGCCGCCGTGTTCGCTGATGCGTTTCCGAACCGGTAAGCTGCACAAGCAATACGCAAGGCACCACAGCTCCGGTTGGCACCTCATCAAACGACAGAGCCCAGACCACACTCACAGTGACCCCATGGCGCGCCAGTCAAGCTTGGCTTTGATCCGTTGCATCAGAGAATCCCGTACGGCGCGATAGGCCTCAAGCGTTTGCTCGCGCGAGCCTGCCATGTCCGACGGGTCTAAGGTTGGCCAATATTCAACATCGACGGCCATGGTGCGCGTGAATTCCAGCGCCCGATGATGCGCTTCGGGCGAGAGCGAGATGATAAGATCGAAAGACGAGTCCTCGAGAAACTCAAATGTATGGGGTTTGTGCTTTGAAATATCGAGCCCCATTTCGTCCATCACCGAAACGGCAAAGGGATCCAACGCGCCGGGGCGCACCCCTGCTGAGGCCACATAGAGTTCTCGTCCGAACAAATATCGGGTCAGACTTTCAGCCATCGGCGAGCGCAAGGCATTATGTGAACATGCAAACAACACCGCCTGAGGTCGCGCGCGCGCGGCGGCGGGCTCCACGGTTCAGGCTTTCCAATGCAGAGCGGTTACGAGCGTGAACAGACGCCGCGCTGTATTGAAATCCACATCAATTTTGCCAGCCAGCCGCTCGGCAAGAATTTGTGCACCCTCGTTGTGAAGCCCGCGGCGGCCCATATCAATTGCCTCGATCTGCGATGGACTGGCGGTGCGAATTGCCGAGTAATAACTTTCACAGACGAAAAAATAATCCTTTAAGATGCGGCGAAATGGCGACAAAGACAGGATGTGCGTGACAACTTCCGCGCCTTCAATTTGCGCATCGGGCGTTTCGCTGATTTTGAACACCAATTTGGCATCGTGCATGCCAATCAGGAGCGCATAGGGTCCACCCTCATGGCCATTGACCGCGAAGGTGTTTTCTTCAATCAGGTCGTAGAGGGCCACAACCCTTTCATGCTCCTGATCCGGCGTGCCGCGCGCTATGGAGGTCTCATCCAGCACGGCGGTCACCAGCCTCTGCCGCTGCAACTGATCCAGATTAGGCGGCACGTTGGTCATAGCTTAATCCAGGTTCAGACGAATGGCCACGGAACGCGCATGCCCCTCGAGGCTTTCTGCATTGCCCAGCGCAATCGCTGCCGGGGCGAGAGCCCGTAAACTTTGCGGGGTGCATTTTAGCACCGAGGTTCGCTTCATAAAATCCAGCACACCTAATCCAGAAGAAAACCGCGCCGAACGCGCTGTTGGCAACACATGGTTTGAACCGCCAACATAATCTCCAATAGCTTCAGGCGTGTGACCCCCAAGGAATATTGCACCGGCGTTGCGGATTTGGCCGGAGAGTTCATCGGCATTTGAAGCCATGATTTCGAGATGTTCCGGGGCAATCCGGTCCACCAGCGAAATCGCGCCGGACAGGGAGGGAACCACAATTACGGCGCCATGATCCGCCCAGCTCGCGGATGCAATCGCGGCGCGCGGCAGTTTTTTGAGCTGACGCTCAACGGCAGCAACAACCGCTCTGCCAAGCCCCGCGTCGTCAGTGAGCAGGAGGCTCTGGGCCGCCGTATCATGCTCCGCCTGTGCGAGCAGATCTGCCGCAATCCAGTCGGGATTTGCGGTTTTATCGGCGATAATCAACACTTCTGAGGGTCCGGCGATCATGTCTATACCGACTGTGCCAAAAACGCGGCGCTTTGCGGCGGCAACAAACGCATTGCCAGGGCCAACGATCTTGGCAACGGGTTTAATGCTCGACGTTCCGAACGCTAACGCTGCAACGGCTTGAGCGCCACCGACACGGTATATTTCATCTACCCCCGCCAAATGCGCAGCGGCGAGTACGAGCGGATTTACGATGCCGTCAGGTGTCGGAACAACCATGACAATGCGCGGGCATCCGGCCACTTTGGCCGGTATGGCATTCATTAAAACGCTGGAGGGATAGCTCGCAGTTCCGCCTGGGACATAAAGCCCAACAGCTTCGATCGCGCTCCAGCGCCACCCAAGTTCCACGCCGAGATCATC
>JANXSV010000356.1 GCA_025356505.1 Methylovirgula sp. | reverse complement strand
CGCCAGTTGCCGGGTCACCAGTTCCTGCAGCTGTTGCCGCCGCCTCGCCCGGGCCGCCCAAGCTGATGATCACCCCGCAGCCTGTGAATTAATCACTTCGTGCCGAACATCCTGTCGCCGGCATCGCCAAGGCCTGGCACGATGTATCCGTGATCATTTAGGTGGCTATCGACGGATGCGGTCCATATTTTCACCTCGGGGTGAGCATCCTGCAGAGCCTTGATGCCTTCCGGCGCGGCCAGTAGACACATGAAGCGGATGTCTTTCGCGCCGCGCGCCTTCAGCCTTTCCATAGCGGCAATGGCCGAGTTTCCAGTTGCCAGCATCGGATCCATCAAAACCACCATACGATCCGCAAGGTCTGACGGAGCTTTGAAATAATATTCAACGGCCTCAAGCGTTTCCGGATCGCGATAGAGTCCGATATGCGCCACGCGCGCGGAGGGCACCAGGTTGAGCATCCCGTCAAGAAATCCAACCCCGGCGCGCAAAATAGGCGCAAACACCAGCTTCTTTCCGGCAATGGTTGGTGCCATCATTTTTGTGATCGGTGTTTCGGTTTCCACCATCTCAATTGGCAAGTCGCGTGTCACTTCATAGCACAGCAACATTCCGATTTCGTTCAAGAGGCGCCGAAAGCCCTGTGTGGAGCGTTTCGCATCACGCATGAGCGTGAGCTTATGCTGCACAAGCGGGTGATCAACAACATGGACGCCGGACACTGTGGTTTTCATACTTGCCTCACAAAAGTTGTTGGCACGATAATGCAAAACACAAGCGTAGTGCAGCCGAACTCATATCATCCACCGGTTTTTCGAATTAAATTCCCACGCGGTGTTTGATCGGCCAAATTTGCAAAACTGAACGAGGCCGCAAAACAGAAAAAATCTGAAAAAACGGGACAGGGTACGCAAAATAAGAAAGGGTGGGCAAAACGAACAAGCCCGGCGAAACAAGGGAACAGGACCCCTTCCAATCTGGACGCCCTTGCGACGCGAAACTCTCATGCTCTTGGTCCTGCGCCGCAATCACACCCGTGGACGAAACAGAGGCGCGCCAAAGGAATAAAAAGCCGGTTCAGGAGAATAGGCAGCGGGCAGACATTTTCCAACCGCGAGCACCACGCCAAAATCAATGCAATCCGGCCGCGAAGCATCCGGATTGTCGCCTCTAAACAAGCGCATTTAAATTGACGTGTGCTTTGCCTAAGATTTCAGCCGGTCTGCTTCGTTCTGCCTGCAAAATTGGTCTTGAGGCACAGCGCGAAGATTATTCTGGTTTTTGGCCGGGTTTGGCTTGCTTTGGCCTACATTTGGCCGACCTTGGCCCTCAAATGACCAGATTTTTCGACCAATTAAGGTATCTAAATGCCTAAATCCACGAGATTCCGTAAGGCGTGGCCGGTAATTTCAGGTATTTGCATACAAACTGGCCAATGTCGGCCATGCCGCGCGCCCCGATCGGCCCGGGTTCAAAAACGGTTGATTTCACTAGGATAGGAACATGCTCACGCGTGTGATCTGTGCCCTTGAAAGTCGGATCATTGCCATGATCTGCGGTAAATATGACGACATCATCCGGCTGCAGTAGCGCATAGAGTTCGGGCAGTCTCGCATCAAAGGCCTCGAGACACGCCGCGTACCCGCTCACGTCGCGGCGGTGGCCAAATTCAGTATCAAAGTCGACAAAATTAGCAAAAATAAGTCCGCAATCTGCTAAATGCGGCAAAGATGCGAGCAAAATATCGAAATGCTCGTCGTTTGAGGCACCCTTTTTCTCAGTGCCGGTGAAGCGGTGCGCAAAAATATCGCCAATTTTCCCAATAGTAATCACCTCGCGGCCCTGCGTGACAGCCAGTTCGAGCAGCGTATTGGCGGGAGGCGGCATCGCAAAATCTTTTCGATTTGCAGTGCGGTGAAAATCACCGGTATTTCCAACAAAAGGCCGTGCAATAACCCGTCCGATATTATAGCTGTCGCATAGCCTTCGCGTCAATTTGCACAGGTCATAAAGCCTCTGGAGGCCAAAAATCTGCTCATGCGCCGCAATTTGCAGAACAGAATCGACAGAGGTGTAGCAGATCGGAAATCCGGTGCGCATGTGCTCTTCGCCGAACTCATCGATAACTTGCGTGCCCGAAGCATGGCAATTCGCCAACATACCACCTAAATGACCGATTTTCAGCATGTTTTGAATGAGTTCATCTGGAAAACACGGTATTTTATGCGGAAAATAACCCCACTTAAAAGGGACAGGCGTCCCAACAATTTCCCAATGCCCGGAAGGAGTGTCCTTCCCGCGCGATTCTTCAATGCCGTAGCCCCACATACCGGTGGGGGTATTATCTGCAAAATCCAAACGGTGGATTCCACTAGAGGCTTTGGCGGCATGTCCAAGCCCTAGAGCAGTGAGGTGCGGCAAGAACAATGCTCCACGGCGCCCACGCTCATCGCAGCGGCCTAAAGCACAGTATTCGGCGATATGCCCAAAAGTATCCGCACCTTTGTCTCCGTATTCAGGCGCATCGGCGGCTTCGCCACAGCCAAATGAGTCGAGTACGATGAGTATAACGCGCGCCACTACACAGGCCGATCAATTTTATAATCCGGAGTAGTATTGAAAGCCGCCGCGAAAAGTGCTTTTGTATAGTCGGACTGGGGGTTTTCAAAGACTTTTTTAGCCTCGCCGCTTTCTACAACTTTCCCATCTTTCATCACAATGATTTCGCTGGCCAGAGCCTTCACGACCTTGAGATCATGCGATATGAACAGGTAGGCCAACCCGCGCTTTTTTTGTAAATCTCTCAATAAATCAACGATTTGCGCCTGTACCGACATGTCAAGTGCAGACGTGGGCTCGTCCAAAACCACAAATTTAGGCTGCAGAACCATCGCCCTGGCAATTGCAATTCTCTGGCGCTGCCCACCCGAAAATTCGTGTGGATACCTATCCATGCTCCCCGGATCAAGTCCCACATCAATCAACGCTTGCGCTACGATCTCGCGCCGCTCAACAAGGCTGAGGCGCGTTTTCTGTACCGTCAACCCCTCCTCAATAATTTCTGCAACTGAAAGCCTTGGGGAGAGCGACCCATAAGGATCCTGAAAAACCACCTGCATCTGAGCTCGCATCGGCTGCATCTGCCGCTGAGTCCTGCCGTTGATATTACTTCCCAGAAACACAATCGGTCCTTCCGATCGGATCAACTTTAATATGGCAAGTCCTAACGTGGTTTTTCCAGATCCGGATTCTCCAACAATACCAAGTGTTTGACCCTCCCTGAGAACGACTGAAATACCGTCTACTGCTTTTATAAATCCGGTGGTGCGTCTTAGAAATCCGCGTTTAACCGGAAACCATACTTTTAAGTTGTCTACTCTAAGTATCTCTCTCGCGCCCAGATTGAGTGCCGCCGCATCACCTTTCGGCTCGGCAGCCAAGAGCATTTTCGTGTATTCACTTGTTGGGTTGTTAAAGACTTCTTTTACCGGGCCAGCGTCTACAACCTCACCTTTTTGCATCACGACAACGTCGTCTGCGATGCGACGCACAATCCCAAGGTCATGTGTTATAAAGAGCAAGGCCATGCCGTGTTTGGCTTGCAAATCTTTCAACAGCGTTAAAATTTGCATTTGCACTGTGACATCGAGTGCGGTTGTGGGTTCATCGGCTATGAACAGCTCGGGACGGTTAGCCAGTGCCATTGCAATCATTACGCGTTGACGTTGCCCACCAGAAAGCTGGTGTGGAAAGGACATTAAACGATTTTGTGGATCGGGTAACCCGACTTCCGTAAGGAGCTCAATCGTACGCTGCTCACGCTGTGGCAAATCCTTCATGCCATGATGACTGAGTATTTCTCCGATCTGCTTACCAATATGGTGAAGAGGATTGAGGGACGTCATGGGCTCTTGAAACACCATGGTGATTGAGTTTCCTCTGATGCTACGAAGTCTGCGTTCGTCCATTTCGAGGAGGTTTTCTGATTTAAATACAACCTCACCGCCAAGCTTCGCGCCCGTCAGAAGTTGCACAATTGCCAGCGCCGTCACGGATTTACCCGAGCCTGATTCGCCCACCAGTGCGAGGGTCTTGCCACGATTCAGACAAAAGCTGGTGCTGTTGACTGCGTGCGTAGCTCTGTTGCCTTGCTCAAACGTAACAGATAGGTTTTTTACTTCGAGCAGTGGAGCGCCGGACATTAGTTATCCCAGTGATTTGCGTGGGTCGAATGCATCACGAACCGCTTCACCGATAAATATCAGTAATGACAACATAATCGCTATCGTAAAAAAGCCGGTAAGACCCAGCCACGGTGCGTTTAAATACGAGCGGCCTTGGAGAAGCAGTTCGCCTAAAGAGGGCGATCCAGGCGGAAGCCCAAAACCTAAGAAATCCAATGACGTTAGAGTGGTAATTGAACCGTTTAGAATGAATGGCATGAAAGTGAGAGTTGCAACCATGGCATTCGGCAAGACATGTTTCCACATTATCCGCGCATTAGTCAGTCCAAGTGCCCTCGCTGCTCTGACATATTCTAAGTTTCGCGCGCGAAGGAACTCCGCGCGCACGACATGCACCAATGCAACCCAAGAAAAAAGAAGTAAAATAGATAGAAGCACAAAGAAACTTGGTGCGATTATTGAGGACAAAATTATCAATACATAAAG
>JANXSV010000328.1 GCA_025356505.1 Methylovirgula sp. | reverse complement strand
CGCGGCGCAGTCGCAGGAGCGCTTCGTTCCGGCTTCGCCCATGAACAATCAGCTTGCCAACCAAACTGTCATAGTGCGGCGGTATGACATAGCCTTGGTAGGCTGCGCTATCGACACGCACGCCAAGGCCCCCTGGCGGGTGGTAATACGAAATCTTGCCCGGAGACGGACGGAATGTGGCAGGATTTTCAGCATTGACGCGGCATTCAATTGCGTGGCCGGAAAACCGCACGTCTTCCTGAGAAATCGTCAGCGGCGATCCTGCAGCGATCTTGATCTGCTCATTCACCAGATCGATACCGGTAATCATCTCTGTCACAGGATGTTCGACCTGAATACGGGTATTCATCTCAATGAAATAGAACCGCCCGTCCTCATAAAGAAACTCGACCGTTCCAACACCTTGATAGTTCAGTTCACGCATCGCCTTGGCGACAGTCTCGCCAATCTCGGCCCGCTGCGCATCATTAAGCGCGGGGGAGGGGCTTTCTTCGAACACCTTCTGATGGCGGCGCTGGAGCGAGCAATCCCGTTCACCAAGGTGAATGGCGTTCCCCAGACCGTCACCTAAAACCTGTATTTCGATATGGCGCGGCTTCTCAAGATATTTCTCGAGATAGACCGCATCATCGCCGAAAGCCGCCTTAGCCTCCGTGCGCGCGGTCGATAGGGCATTGGAGAGCTCGTCGGCGCTGCGGGCGACTTTCATGCCGCGGCCGCCACCTCCCGAAGCCGCCTTCACCAATACGGGATAGCCGATTTCATCGGCTACACGGTGCGCCTCGATATCGTCAGTTATACCGCCGTCGGAGCCAGGGACGCAGGGAATGCCGAGCCGCCGCGCTGTGCGCTTGGCCTCGATCTTATCGCCCATAATGCGGATATGTTCTGCCTTCGGGCCGATAAAGGTGATGTTATGCTCTGCCAGAATTTCAGCAAAGCGAGCATTTTCCGACAAAAAGCCATATCCGGGATGAATCGCATCCGCGCCGGTAATTTCGCACGCCGCCAGCAGGGCAGGGATGTGCAGATAGGAATCGCGTGCTGCGGGCGGGCCGATACACACGCTTTCATCCGCTAACTTTACGTGCATTGCATCCTTATCAGCGGTCGAGTACACGGCGACCGTGGCGATGCCCAATTCTTTCGCCGCCCGCAAAATGCGCAGCGCGATCTCTCCGCGATTGGCAATCAGAATTTTATCAAACATGTTGATTACTCGATTGTCATGAGAGCTTGGCCATATTCCACCGGCTGACCGTCTTCTACGCTTGTGGCTGTCACGGTGCCCGAACGATGCGCCAGAATTTCATTGAACGTCTTCATAGCCTCAACCAGCAACACCCTGTCGCCCGCCTTGACCACGGACCCAATCTCGACAAAAGCCTTCGCATCTGGGCTTGGCCTTCTAAATGCGGTGCCCACCATTGGCGATTTTAATACGTTTTCGGAACTCGCGGCACTGGGCGCGGGCGCCGCAGGGGCCGCAGCCGCTGCAGCGGGTGCAATTTGTTGCGCTGGTGCTGCCGCGGCATAATGTTGAATCTGCGGCGCGGCTGAGGAATAGCGCGCAACTCTGATGCGCAGATCGCCTTTTTCAACTTCAAGCTCGGCAAGATCACTCTCGTTGAGCAACTGCGCCAGTTTTCGAACGAGGTCGGAGTCGATAGCTTCAGTTTTTGGGGCTTTTGCTGTCGCAGGTAGCGGGCTTTTCATGATCGATCAGCTCTTTTGTTGGTCAGGATAAAGGGAGATTGCGTCGTCGCAATGGGCTTTGAAACGGCGAAGCTGTGAGAGGTCCTCATAGGGGCCGATTATGTCCGACATGGCCGGTGGCACGCAGAGCGCTCCGCGAAGCGGCATCGATCATGTTATTCATAATACTGACTTCCCTCAACCAAAGTCTTAGCGGCTTCATTTGCATGAGGGAAGCCGTAAAACATTGCTCTGGTGCCATATGGCGAGGTTTTGCCCCGTAAATTGCCCCGCCGCGCTCAGCAGATCGACTTTCCACATGTCGCTGTATTGGTGATTTTCTCGTGCAGCGCATCAAAGCCAACAGCGCCGACGACGACTTCCCCGCCAACGACAAAGCTCGGTGTTCCGGTCAAGCCAAGCCTGTCGCCCATTTTCATCACTTCGAAAATGCCCTTGGCGTTATCTTCGTTGGTCATATCCTTGGCAAGCTTGTCCATATCGACACCTTTTGCCTTGGCGATTTCCATAGCGTCGGCCTTGCCAACCCCGCTTGGGTTGCGCTTGAGCAAAAGAGCTTTGTGATATTCCCAGAAAGCGTCGCCCTTCAACTGATTGCGCACGGCGGTTGCAACCTTGCTGGCTTCGATTGAGCCTTGACCCAAAACCGGAAAGTCTTTCAGAATGACTTTCAAATCCGGGTTTTGCTTCATCAAAGCTGAAATATCGTCGATGCTCTTTTTGCAATATCCGCAATTATAGTCGAAGAACTCGACCAGAACGGTCTTTCCTTTGGGATTGCCAACCACGGCCTGATGGGTCGATGCGTAGAGATCGCCCGTCATATCTGTCGTGAGTTTGGCCGTTGCCGCAGTTTCAGCGTCTTTTTCCTTTTTAGCCAAAGCCGTCAGCGCATCTCTCAACACTTCCGGATGCTCCATAATATAGTCTTTGACGATGCCGCCGATCTCATCGCGGGTGTATTCTGCCGCGCTTGCCGCCCCGGCCAAAGGCGTTGCAAAAGGCGTTAGGAGTGCCAAAACCCCGCAAATTAACAGCTGAAACCGCATCCTATTCTCCGGTCGTTCGGGCACTTTGGCCCATTGCACGCGCAAACATGTGAGTGAACTCGTTTGCGAAGTGCATCAAATCATTGCGACACTATCAAGGCTGAAAACCACGCAGATTAGCGGCCTTGATAGATTTAACACGATGTTCAGCTGCCGCTGAAGCTGTCCTTGGCGCGTTGCCACCAGCCGCCACGTTTCGGCTGCGATGGATCAAGCGCTGTCGATGAAACCGCAGGCGCAACAGGCGGTGCCACCGGCTCTGCCTTTGCCACCGGCTCTGCTTTGACGCTTGGCGCGGCCAAGGCGTCAGCTGAGCGTGCCTCAGGAGCGGCAATTTCAGGAGCCTGCGCAACAGCGGCGCTTTTTGGAACTGCCACCGCAACATCCGCCGCGGCTTCAGACTTTGGCTTGGCCGCACGACCGCGCTTTTTCGGAGCATCAGGCACTTGTACCGGTGCTTCAGGCGCATCTGTGGCGGCGCTCTGCGCTGCGGTTTTACGTGCAGGGCGGCGTCCGCGCTTCGGCTTTTCAGCTTCAGCAGCAGTCTCCCGCGCGTCCGAAACCTCGATTGGCATTGCAGCCTCAGTGGTGGCAGC
>JANXSV010000111.1 GCA_025356505.1 Methylovirgula sp. | reverse complement strand
CTGCTTGGCTGGAGCGGTGGCGGCTTCATCGGCGTCGGCGACCCTTATTTGTTCATGACCATTGCCGCGGTCGTTGTTGGCGGAACCTCGCTGCTTGGCGGCTCCGGCGGCTACGGCTTCACAGTGATCGGCGTGTTGGTGTTGCAAGTTTTGACATCCTTCCTGGTCGGCATCGGCCTTAATTTTCAATGGCAGCAATGCATTTTTGGCCTGCTTATCCTTCCAATGGTGGCGCTTTACGCGCGTTCGCCGCACATCCGCACCCAAATCTGAGCAGAAGAAAATTCCGGAGCACCCCATGGCAGCAAACTTTATGAAAACGGCGGATCTGGTGGCAGCGGGCTTTTCCGTTGCAACTTTGGCTATGGTCGGGGCAACAATCCTGCTTCTGGTTGGCACCGCATGGGTCAAACGCGGCTGGAAACTGCCTGTTTTGCTGTCTGCGATTGCACTCCTGGTTGGGGTTCTTTCCTCCACAGAAGCGCGCGAGGCTTGGCTGACCACCGCCACCGCGCCGACAGATTATTTCTACGTCGGCTGGTTTATCTCGATCCCGCTGCAAATTGCGGCGCTGTATTTTGCGGCGCGGCAGGCAGGAGCGCTCTCCGTGGCTTTGTTCTGGCGCTTGATCGGCATTGCAGCCTTGATGATCGTGGTGCGCTACCTGGGTGACGCCGGGTACATGAATGCAACTTTGAGCTTCCTCATCGGCGTCATTCTCTGGCTCTACATTCTGGGCGAGCTGTTCTTTGGCCGCATGGATGAAGTTGTCGCCAAGTCGCGCATCGTCGCCTTACAACGCGGCTATTTCTGGCTGCGGCTGATTGTGGCCGTCGGCTGGGCAATTTACCCGCTGGTGCATTTTCTGGTGACCAGCGGCAGCGGAATCGGAGCGGGCGCTATCAATCTGACCTATAGCCTTGCCGAATTCCCCAACCGTATCGCCTTCGGGCTGACGATGCTGGCGATTGCCATGATTGAAACGCCGGAGGCCAAGCCATGAGCCCGGGCATCACCATAGCAAACGCTACAAATTTTAAGTTTATCAAAGAGGGAATGTCCCAATGAACGGCGCAGACATTATTGCTATCGTTATTCTTGGTGTGATCATCATTGCGGTCATGGCTTATTTGCTGCACTGGCTTTACCGTAGGTCAACCAAGGACGTTTCTTTCGTCCGCACCGGTTTGGGCGGCGAAAAAATCGTCATGGGCGGCGGCGCCTTCGTGCTGCCAATCGTACATGATTTCACCGAAGTCAGTATGAACACCCTCCGCCTTGAAGTGGTGCGCGTGCGGGAAAAGTCCCTGATCACGCGTGACCGTATGCGCGTCGAGCTGGGTGTCGAATTCTTCGTTCGCGTTATGCCGGATGCTGCCTCTGTCGCGACAGCCGCCAGAACATTGGGCAGCCGCACCACAAATTCAGACGGCCTTAAGGAGCTGGTGCAGGGCCGTTTCATCGATGCCATGGGTACTGTTGCTGCCTCGATGACCATGGAACAAATGCACGAACACCGCGATGAATTCATCAAAGCGGTGAAGCGCGAAATCGGTGCCAGCCTGTCGCCAAACGGACTTGAAGTCGAAGCCGTATCGCTGACCTCGCTCGATCAGACCGATATGAAACTGTTCAATCCGTCCAATGCCTTCGACGCTGAAGGCCTGACCCGCCTGACCGAAGAGATCGAGGGGCGCAAGAAAAAGCGCAACGATATTGAACAGGACACTGCAATCTCGATCAAGAAAAAGAACCTCGAAGCCGAAAAACTCGCCCTTGGTATCCAGCGTGAGAGTGAATTTGCCCGCATGGAGCAGGAAAGCGAAGTAGCTTTGCGCCGCGCCCAACAGCGAGCGGAAGTGGCACAGGAAAATGCCCTGCGCGAACGTCAGGTTGAAGAGAGCCGAATCAAAGAGCGCGAAGCCGTCGAACGCGCCCGTATCGAGCTAGAACAGCAGATTCATTTGCTTGAAATTCAGCGCGACCAGTCTCAAGCCATTGAAGAACAGCAGAAGGAAATTGCTGTCGCCAAGAAGTCGAAAGAACGATCGGACATGATGGCGATTGCCGAACAGGCCCGCACCAAATTTGTCGAGGCGCAGGAAAAGACCCAGACCACACGCGACCTTGAAATCGCCAACCGCCACAGCGCGATTGACCTGATTGAGGCCGAGCAATATGCCCAGCGCGATGCCATCAAGGTTCGCATTTCGGCCGAAGCGGAAAAATCATCGGCCAAAGACAAGGCCGAGGCTGATGGAATTACCGTTGCAGCGCTCAAGGAGCGCTATGCCGTC
>JANXSV010000265.1 GCA_025356505.1 Methylovirgula sp. | reverse complement strand
GCCGCCAAGCCAGAGGCGGCCTTGAAGGAGGCCGGCAATCAGGTGCGCGACCTGTTGAAACAAGCCGGTTATGTGAAATGACAACCGCAGCTTCACCACTCGAAGCGGAAGAGCGGCTTACCAGCCGCTCTTCGTCTAAAGAACAGGCGCGGTTTGGCTGGTCCATGCTGTCGCCTGCCATGACGATCCTGCTGATCATGTCGGTGGCTCCGGCGATTTACTTGTTCTATGTCAGCTTCCGCCATGAGAATCTGCTTGGCCCCGGCTCCGGTTTTGTCGGCTTGCAGAATTATATCAGGGTGTTCTCGAGCCCCGAGAACTGGTCGGGCGCGGTGGCGACCTTCCAGTTTGTTGCCATATCGGTAGTGCTGGAACTGGGGCTCGGGCTCGGGCTGGCGCTGCTGCTCAACCGCAAGTTTCCGGAGACCAATCTTCTCGCGGCTTTGTTCATTCTCCCGCTTGGCGTTGCGCCGGTGGTTTCGGCACTTGTGTTTCGCGTGCTGCTGGATCCGGCCTACGGCTGGGTTGACTATTATTTGCAGCTCTGGGGCATCATTTCCGATCCGATTGACTGGCTGGGGCAACCCTTCACGGCCTGGGTGGCGGTGATTGCGCTGGATGTCTGGCAATGGACGCCATTCGTCGCCCTGATCCTGCTTGCGGGCCTGAGCGGCGTGCCTGCAGAGCCGAAGGAAGCGGCAATGATCGATGGTGCGGGGCCGATCCGCTTGTTCTGGCATATTACCCTGCCGTTTTTGCGGCCCTTCATTGCAATTGCCTTCGTTTTGCGCACAATTGAGGCCTTCAAGACCTTCGGCAGCATTTTCGTTTTGACCAATGGCGGGCCGGGCTCTTCTACAGAAGTGATCAATCTCGATATCTACCGGATTGCCTTGCAGAATTTCGATGTCGGGGCAGCGTCGGCTTTGGGCATCGTCTTTCTGCTGATTCTGTCACTGATCACCAAACAATTGCTCGCCATTCTCGGCCGCAGCACTGACATTATGGAAGAATGACATGAGCTGGCTTGGAAAACTCATCACCCGCGTCGTTTTATGGCTGGCGCTCGTCATCGTGATGTTCCCGATCCTTTGGGTGCTGCTGACCTCGTTCAAGCCCGCGGAACTGGCGCAGGCTTTGCCGCCCATCTGGGATTTCATGCCGACATTGCAGAATTACCGCGATGTCCTCTCGGGCAACACATATACGAGCCAGGTGTTCGGTGTGTTATTGAATCATACGATCATTGTCACTCTTTCCTCGACACTGCTGGGGCTGGCAGCAGCTGTTCCGGCGGCCTATGCTCTGGCGCGGGTGAAATTCGCCGGGCGGCAAGCGACAGCCAACTGGATTCTGTCTACCATCATGTTTCCGCCCGCGGTTTCTGTTATTCCGGTTTTTGTCATCGCCTCGCGGCTTGGCTTGACCGATACGTGGCCTGTGCTGGTCGTCCCTTATGCCGCTTTCGGCCTGCCGATGATGATCTGGATGTTGCGTTCGGCGATCAAGCAGATTCCCTTCGAGATCGAAGAAGCAGCGATGGTCGATGGCGCCTCGCGCGGCCAGATCATCTGGCATATTGTTCTGCCACTGCTTACGCCAAGCATTGTGTCTGCGAGCCTGCTCGCGGGCATGCTGGCCTGGAACGAATTTCTCTTTGCCCTAACGCTGAGCCGTTCGGCCATAAAGACCGCGCCGGTCGGCATCAGCGAATTTACCAGCATGTATGGCACGCAATGGGGCACGCTGACCGCCGCTGCAACAGTAACGGTTGCGCCCATCTTGCTCATTGCGCTTCTGCTGCGCCGCCGCGTGATTGAAGGTCTGACCTTCGGCGCCGTGAAATAGTCTTTGAGGAAACGCTAATGGCTTCGCTTGGAATTCAAAATGTCGTCAAATCCTACGGCGTGGTGCCAGTCGTGCGCAATGTCAGCATCGACGTGGCCGACGGCGAATTTGTCGTGCTGGTCGGCCCATCCGGTTGTGGCAAGTCAACGCTCCTGCGCATGATTGCCGGGTTGGAAATGCTCAATTCCGGCAAGATCACCATTGGAAGTCGCGATGTCAGCGGCCTGCCGGCAAAATCACGCGATATTGCCATGGTGTTCCAGAATTATGCGCTTTATCCACATATGACGGTGGCGGAAAACATGAGTTTCTCGCTACGGTTGAAGAATGTGCCACAGGAGGAAATCAACCGCCGCACCGAGCGCGCCTCGAAAATTCTCGGGCTGGACAAGCTGCTCGACCGCCGTCCCGGCCAATTGTCCGGCGGCCAGCGCCAGCGCGTCGCCATGGGAAGGGCCATCGTGCGCGATCCGCAGGTTTTCCTGTTTGACGAGCCGCTTTCCAACCTCGACGCCAAGCTGCGCGTGCAGATGCGCACCGAAATCAAGGAACTCCACCAACGCCTGCGCACAACGACCGTCTATGTCACGCATGACCAGATCGAGGCGATGACAATGGCCGACCGCATCGTGGTGTTGCATGACGGCATTGTCGAGCAGATCGGCTCGCCGTTGGAGCTGTATGACCGCCCGGCCAACCAGTTTGTTGCTGGCTTCATCGGCTCGCCTGCGATGAATTTCATTAAAGGGCACGTGGATGCTTCGGGCCAGACCTTCGTCGCTGAAACGGGTGCGGAGATCGCGCTTAAAGACACTCCGCGCGAGGTGCATGGCCGCACCGTGACACTTGGCATCAGGCCAGAACATTTTGTTCTGGATGCGCAGAACGGTCTTGCCAGCCAGGTCATCGTGGTTGAGCCGACCGGGGCTGAAATGCAGATCATCTGCCAGTTTGCCGGGCAGCCTGTCACCGCTGTATTTCACGAGCGCCTCAACGTGCGCCCCGACGATGTGATCAAACTGGCGCCGAAACCTGAGGCGATTCACCTGTTCGATGCCGCCACCGGCGTTGCGCTGCGCTAGTTCGAAGGGAGATCAGGCATGGAAGCAAGGTTGCGCTGGGGGATTTTGGGCGCGTCGTCATGGATTGCGCGTGATGCGATCATGCCCGGGATCGACAAGAGTTCGAACGGGCGGGTCGTGGCACTGGCGTCGCGCAGCCCGGACAAATTGGCGAAACATGGCGAAGCGCGACTCATGACCTATGAGGCCATGCTGGCTGATCCGGAGGTCGACGCCATTTATATCCCGCTGCCCAATTCCATGCATGTGGAATGGGCTATCCGCTGCGCCGAGGCTGGAAAGGCGGTCTTGCTTGAAAAGCCGCTGGCTTTGAACCTTGCCGAGGCCAGTCGGATTGTTGAGGCCTTCGTCAAACACAATGTCCCCTTGATGGAAAGCTTCATGTATCGCTTTCATCCGCAGCATCAGCGCGTGCGCGACTTGCTGGAGAGCGGCATTATCGGCGACATTGTCGAGGTGCATACGCATCTCTCGGTCGACCTGATGTCGCCGCCAGACTACGCCAATATCCGGATGAAGCCTGAGCTTGGCGGCGGCGCACTGCTGGATATGGGTTGTTATATCGTCAGTTCTGCGCGCATGCTGTTTGGCGAAGAGCCGCGCGCGGTACGGGCCTGGTGGAAAATCGATCCGGTTTCCGGCGTCGATACTGCGGCCTCTGCCGTGCTGGAATTTTCCGCAGGGCGCACCGCACTTGTCAGTTGCTCGTTTGAAGGCTGGGCCAATGGCATGTGTCGTATCATCGGCCGCAAGGGCGTGATCGAAGTGCCGCGTGCGCTTATTCTCGGTCTTGGCACGCGAACAGGCGAGGCTGTGATCGTTATCATGGACAAAGATGGCCATCGTTCGGAAGAGATCCTTCTCGATGTCGATCATTATCAGTTGATCGTCGAGGCCTTTGCTGATGCTGTTCTGAACGGAAAACCCGTACCGTTGCCGCCTTCAGATTCGCTGAACAATATGCGCGTGATCGACGCCTTCGCGCAATCGGCACGAGAAGGCAGAGAAATCCGACTCTAATTCTGCCATCACGCCTTCTTTTTCGATGTAGCGACTTGTTGTGATGATTAGACTTACGCCATGCCTTGACCAGCTTCGGCGGTACAGGGCTGTGCCAGACCGTCTGATAAGTCTCGACAACATTTTTCGGTGTTACGGCAAGGCCGGGCAGGGCGATCCATGGCGGCAGGTCGCGGCCCAGCAGAGACAGAACCGTGGCGTTGGCCAGAGACACGCCCAAAGTATAGGGCTGCTGTGTGCCCCAATTCCCTTGATCAGTCCGCTGCCAGCCATGTCTATGGCAACGTCGTTGCCCAGATCGATTGTGGTCACGCGGATGAAAAGAGATTTTCGGCGCAGCGCCTCGACGGCCTGCATGGCCGGTTCGCCCCAGACGAAAAACATGCCCGTTAATTCGGGGTTGGATTCTACAAGCCGTTCTGTCCCAGCAGCAACCGATTTTACGTCCAGAAATTTTGCCTGTTTGACAACAAGATCGGGACCTTTAGCTTCCATCCATTTGCGAAAGGCAATATCGCGTTGATTGGTGGCAAAGAAATCCACGCCATAGGAAAGAAGGCCGATGGTTCCTCCCTGCTGAACATGCGGACTAAGCAATTCAGCTCCCATTTGACCCAGACCGAAATTGTCCGCGGAAATCACTGTGACGTAATCCTGCCCCGGCAGCAGACCGGTCGGGGCATTGTCGATCAGAATGAGCTTGATTCCTGCTTTCTGAATTTGCCGATGCGCCTCTGCCACATCTTTGTTGCCGATGGGGATCGAAATGATCGCGTCGGGCTGCTCGGCAACCAGCCTGTTCAGCGCCTCGATTTGAGCCGCAGTATCGAAATTGCAATCGACAACTTCGATGACAGCGGCTGCACAATAGCCGAATGTGGCCACCAGTCCGCAAGTTGCTGCTTGGCCCAATCACCGGTCGTCGTGTGCAGGACAATCGCAATGGTGAACGGCGCTTCGCGTGCCCTGGCTGTGTCCTCGTCCCACCATTTGAGCAAGGCTGGGGGAACGACGCGTTCCCCATGAGGACCGAGACCTGCAATGGGCATGTTTCTAAGACTTGCGGATACAGATGACATGGATAGGAAGGTTCATTTTTAACGCCAGAACAAGGCCTCGCCGATGTGAAATTGTGCCGGTCAGGGATTAAGCGCGGAGAACTGAAGAGGGGCGGGGCGCATCGGCGGATTATGGATATTCCCGACGAGATGTTTGGTGTGTTTGATTATGTCCTGGACTTCAGGCTGTTTCAGCGGCGAGGCAAAATTCACCCAGGCGCTGAGCGTATGCGGCACGAACGTCTCGTCGGCTGCCGAAATGGCCGCGTCAACCAATGCGGCGGAGCTGGCCATTTGCGAGCGGACGATAGACGGCCTCGCGCACCGCCGCCAGCAGAATATCGCTGCGTTGCTCAGCGCTAACCGGCTTGATGGGGCGAAGACCCGGACGAGCCAGATTGATCTTCCCTCGCTTTAGAGGACACCCATGGTAGGTTTTGAACCTAACGGAGAGTGTCCTATGATTACGACGCGACGTTTGTATCCTGAAGTATTCAAGCAAGAATCTGTTGATCGTGTTGCCAGCAGGGTGTTCCGCGCCTCGACGGCGAACGTGCTGTGGGTCTCCGACTTCACCCATGTCAGCACGTGGACTGACTTCCTCTATGTGGCATTCGTCATCGATGTCTACGCCCGCCGCCACCTCTCTCCAGAACCGGCACAAGTTCTCACGCTGCCACACCGGTGGCCGACCTGGCGAGGATAATTTTTGCAGCGTCGAGCGCTCCGACTTCCGTCTTCCCGTCACCATAAACACCTCTAAGTTTGGGGTGTTGCGGCGACCGGTTGAATCAGCCCAATACATCTCGATCAAATATACCGAACGATTGGCAGAAGCCGGAATTGAGCCTTCCGTCGGCAGCTGACGTTGTTGTGCAGAGATCAATGTCGAATAAGCCACCAGAGGGTTATTATGCCGATCACTTCGCGAAGATAGACCGATACGTTACGATTTTGTGCGGCCCCGCCATGGAGCGTGATGGTGTGACACCGCTCAGTTTTCGTAACGTAAAGTCAGAAGGCGAGGAGTCTGTCTTCAATTTCACCGACACACTGACAAGCCGCGCCGAGATTAGCGACCTTGCACGACTCCTCAAGGATGAGGTTGTGGCTATCGTCGGTCTTGGTGGCACAGGTTCCTATGTGCTTGACTTTATAGTCAAGACCCCAGTCGCTCGCATCGTGGGTTTTGACAGAGACCCCTTTCATGTTCATAACGCGTTCCGTTCTCCGGTAGGCTTTTGAATGATGGTGAGTTGGATCGCTCCAAAGCCGAGGTCTATCAAGGCCGTTACGAGAATTTCAGGAAAGGCTTGGAGCTCCAAGCAAAATACGTTGATGAGTCATGTATTGAAGACCTCAAAGGTGTGACCTTCGCCTTTGTTTGCGTCGATAAAGGTAGCTCAAGGAAAGGGATCTTCGATCTGTTGATGAAACTCAATATTTC